>NZ_JBSFJF010000077.1:0-29469 GCF_053597915.1 Streptomyces sp. NPDC001219
GGCCGGTACCTCGTCACCCGTGACGATCCGGGACTGCATCTTTCGATGTAGCGCGCGCTGTACGGGGAGGGCCCGGACGGGGAGGCGGCGGGCCCGCCACCTCTTCCCGGCCCGTCCGCCCGCACCTCCCGGCCGGTCCCGCCCCCTCACCCCGGCGGTCCCGCCACTCGTCTCCGCAGGCCCGCTCCCACCTCCCGGCCGACCTGCTCCCACTTCCCGGCAGGTCCGCCGCCACCTCCCGGCAGGCTCCGCCGCCCCGTCTCAGGTGGTGGCGGTCCCCTCCAGGAGGCCCTGGAGGTAGGCGCGGCCCGGGGCCAGCAGGGCGGGGAGGTCGGCGGCCTCGGGGTGCCACCGCTTCTCGTACTCCCAGCACAGCCAGCCGCCCGTGCCCTGGTCATAGGTGCCCTCGGGGGCCGGGACGGGGCCGTGGGCGCCCTCGGGGTCCTGGCCCAGGGTGCCCAGGGCGGCCGCCAGCGGCAGGGTGCCGGCGCCGAGCGGGAGGGGGGCGCGGTCCTCGGCCGAGGCGACGTCCTTGACCTGGACATAGCCCAGATGCGGGGCGAGCGCGGCATGCGTGTCGGCGGGCTCCTCGCCGCCGAGCCAGCTGTGCAGCACGTCCCAGAGCGCCCCGATCTGACGGTGCCCCACGGGGCCCAGCACCCGGGCGGCGTCCGCGCCCGTACGGTGCGAGTCATGGGTCTCCAGCAGGACCCGGACGCCCCGTTCGGCCGCGAGCGGCGCCACCGCGGCGAGCCGGCGGGCGGCATCCGCGTCCGCCTCGGCCGCCGGCCGCTCCCCGCCGCCGGCGAAGACCCGGACATACGGCGCCCCCAGATCGGCGGCCAGCCACACCAGCTCGCTCAGCTCCTGCGCCAGCTCCTCCTCGCCCGCCATGTCCCGGGCCGCGGCGACCTGGGCGTATCCGGCCACGGCCAGGATCTCGACTCCGGCGTCCGCGAACTGCTCGCGCACCGCGGCCCGTTCCCGCACCCCGATCAGCGGATGCACCGGCTCCTCCGGATGGGCCCGCAGCTCCACGCCCTGGTACCCCGTGTCGGCGGCCAGCCGCAGGACGTCGGCCACCGGCATCCCGGGGACACCGAGGGTGGAGAACGCGAACCGCATCGCGGGGGTGGTGCCGTGCGTGCTGCCCGTGCTGACCATGCCTGGGTTCCTCCTCGTCGTCGCTCACGCCATCGGCGTCGGTCCCCTCATCCCTGCCCGCGATGGCCGCCTCCTCACAGGTCCAGCCGCCAGTCCTGGCCGACCAGGTCCTGCCCGAAGCTGTGGTGCGCCGACTCGGCGACCAGCTCGAACCCGGCCCGCTGGTAGACGCCGCGGGCCGCGCCGAGGACGGAGTTGGTCCACAGCACCAGCTCCCCGTAGCCGGCCTCCCGCGCGAACTCCACACAGGAGTCGACGAGTTGCCGTCCCACGCCGTGACCCCGGGCCTCCGGCTCCACCAGCAGCAGCCGCAGCCGGGCGACCCCGGGCCTGCCGTCCCGTACGCACATCACCGCGCCCGCTCTGCGCCCGTCCAGCTCCGCTATCCACGTACGGTCCCACCGCGGGTCGAAGGCCTCGGCGTACTCCGCGACGATCCGGGCCACCAGTGCCTCGTAGCTCAGATCGAAGCCGTACTCGGCGGCGTAGAGCGTCGCGTTGCGCTCCACCATCCAGCCCAGGTCCCCGGGCCGGGTCGTGCGCAGCGTCACCTCGGGCGCCCGCTTCTCGCCGGGTGTCCGGGCAGCGGCCCGCTCCCCGGGCGGCTCTGCCGTGTCCTGCTCCGCGCCCTCGCCGAGCAGGGCGCGGATGGTCCGCATCGAGTCCACCAGCCGGGCCCGGTCCTCGGCCGGGAGCCGCTCCAGCAGCGACCCGGCGGCGTTCTGCGAGCGCTCCTCCAGCAGGCCGGCCGCCTCCCGGCCGCCCTCGGTCAGGGTGATGCGCTGCCGGCGGGGGTCCTGCTCGGACCTGCCGCGGGTGACCAGCTCGCGGTCCTCGAACTTGCCGAGCAGCCGGCTCAGATATCCGGCGTCCAGCGACAGCGAGGCCCGCAGGTCGGCGGCGTCCACCCGCTCGTGGTGGGCGACCTCGTAGAGCACCCGGGCCTCGGTGAGGGTGAACGGGGTGTAGAGATGCCGCCCGTAGTCGAGGGCGCCGATCACGTTGGTGTAGAAGCGGTTGAATCTGCGCAGCTCACGGACGTCGGGTGCGGCATCGGGCGCCGCGCCGGATGTCGTGTCTGATGCCGTCCCGGTTGCCATCGTCGACCCCTCATCCTTGACTGAGTCAAATATAACTTCCGAGGCCGGCCCGCGCACGGAATTTTTCTGCCTGTGGACAAACGCGCCCCGGCCGTTCCGCGCCTGTGGATACGCGAGCCCGTCCCGCCCCGCCCACCGCCCCGCCCCGCGCTCCCCGCCGCTGCCGCCCGCGCCCTATGCCTCCGGCCGCCGCATCCGTACCGTCGACAGGGCGGGCGCCGCCTGACGATCCCTCATCTGCCGCGAGCGAGAGAGGCCGGGCCGTGACAGACACGACCGTACGCATCGCCATGAACGGCGTGACCGGGCGCATGGGACACCGCCAGCACCTGGTCCGCTCCGTCCTCGCCCTGCGCGACCAGGGCGGCCTGGAACTCGCCGACGGGACGCGCGTCCGGCCCGAGCCGGTCCTCGTCGGCCGCTCCGCACACAAGCTGCGGGCGCTCGCCGAACGCCACGGCGTGCGGCACTGGAGCCGCGACCTCGACGCCGTACTGGGCGACGACAGCATCGGCGTCTACTTCGACGCGCAGGTCACCGCCGCCCGCGAGGACGCGGTGCGGAAGGCGATCGCCGCCGGAAAGCACCTGTACGTCGAGAAGCCCACCGCGAGCAGCCTCGCCGGCGCCCTCGACCTGGCACGGCTGGCCCAGGAGGCGGGCGTCAAGAACGGCGTCGTCCAGGACAAGCTGTTCCTCCCCGGCCTCCGCAAGCTCCGCCGCCTCGTCGAGAGCGGCTTCTTCGGCCGCGTCCTGTCCGTACGGGGCGAGTTCGGCTACTGGGTCTTCGAAGGGGACACCCAGGCCGCGCAGCGTCCCTCCTGGAACTACCGCGCCGAGGACGGCGGCGGCATCACGGCCGACATGTTCCCGCACTGGGAGTACGTCCTGCACGAGCTGTTCGGCCCGGTCCGCAGCGTCCAGGCGCACCTCACCACCCACATCCCGCGCCGCTGGGACGAAGCGGGGACCCCGTACGCCGCCACCGCCGACGACGCCGCCTACGGCATCCTCGAACTGGCCGGTGGCGTCGTCGCGCAGATCAACTCCTCCTGGGCGGTCCGGGTGCACCGCGACGAACTCGTGGAGTTCCAGGTGGACGGCACCGAGGGATCGGCCGTCGCCGGGCTGCGCCACTGCCGCATCCAGCACCGCGCCGGCACTCCCCGGCCGGTCTGGGACCCCGACGTCCCGGCGTCCGGGGCGTTCCGCGCGCAGTGGCAGGAGGTCCCCGACAACGCCGCGTTCGACAACGGGTTCAAGGCCCAGTGGGAGCTGTTCCTGCGGCATGTGGTCCGCGACGAGCCCTGGCGCTGGGACCTCGCGGCGGGCGCCCGCGGCGTGCAGCTCGCCGAACTGGCGCGGCGGTCCTCGGCGGAGGGACGCCGCCTGGACGTACCGGAGCTGAGCCGGTGAACGCCCCGGCGCACCCGGCCCCGCCGCCCCCGCCGGGCCCAACCTCCCCGCCCCCTCCGGACGCCCCCGTCTCCCCGTGCGCCTCCGCGCCGCCCTCCCAGCGCTCCCGCACGGTCCTCGCCGCCGCCCATGTGGTCGCCGATCCACGCGCCGACACCGGCCCCGACGGCCCGGCCGCCGTCGACTGGGACGCCACCCTCGCCTTCCGCCACCATCTGTGGTCGCACGGCCTGGGCGTGGCCGAGGCGATGGACACCGCGCAGCGCGGCGCGGGCCTGGACTGGGGCGCCGCCGCCGAGCTGATCCGGCGCTCCGCCGCCGAGGCACGGGCGGCCGGCGGGCTGCTCGTCTGCGGCGCCGGCACCGACCAACTCCCCGCCCGTGGAGCCTCCTTGGCCGACGTCCGGGACGCGTACGAGGAGCAGCTCGCCGCCGTCGAGGCGGCCGGAGCCCGCGCCGTCCTGATGGCCTCCCGCCAGCTCGCCGCGGCCGCCACCGGCCCGGAGGACTACCGGAACCTCTACGGCCACCTGCTGCGCCAGACCACCCGGCCGGTGATCCTGCACTGGCTCGGCCCGGTATTCGACCCCGCGCTCGCGGGCTACTGGGGCAGCGACGACCCCGACGCCGCCACCGAGACCCTCCTCGCGCTCATCGCCGACCACCCGGGCGCGGTGGACGGCGTCAAGGTCTCCCTGCTGGACGCCGGCCGCGAGGTGGCGCTGCGCCGCCGCCTGCCGCCGGCCGTGCGCTGCTACACCGGCGACGACTTCCACTACCCGGAACTGATCGCCGGCGACGGCCACGGCTTCAGCCACGCCCTGCTGGGCGTCTTCGACCCGCTCGCCCCTCTGGCCGCGGCGGCCGTACGACGCCTCGACACCGGGGACACCGCGGGATTCCGGGCAGTCCTGGACCCGACCGTGCCGCTCGCCCGGCACCTCTTCGCGGCACCCACCCGCCACTACAAGACCGGCGTGGTCCTGCTGGCCTGGCTGGCGGGACACCAGCCGCACTTCACCATGGTCGGCGGTCTCCAGTCGGCCCGTTCGCTGCCGCATCTGCAGCGCGCCCATGAACTGGCCGACGCCCTCGGCCTGTTCCCTGACCCGGAGCTCGCCGCTCACCGGATGCGCACCCTCCTCGCGGTGTACGGGGCGGACGACGTATGAGCCCCGCCACCCCGTCGCTCCTCGACCGTCTCAGCCTCAACCAGGAGACCGTCCGCCAGTGGTCGCTGCCCGAACTCGCCGACGGCTGCGCACGGGCCGGCGTACGGGGCGTGGGCCTGTGGCGCGCGCCGGTGCGGCAGTACGGACCGGCCGCGGCCGCCCGGCTGATGAGGGACGCCGGGCTGCGGGTCACCAGCCTGTGCCGGGGCGGGTTCTTCACCGCCGTGGACCCCCGGGAGCGGGCCGCGGCCCTGGACGACAACCGGGCGGCCCTCGACGAGGCGGCCGCCCTCGGGACGGACACCCTGGTCCTGGTCTCCGGCGGACTGCCGCCCGGCAGCCGGGATCTGCGCGGCGCCCGGGAGCGGATCGCGGACGCGCTCGCCGAGTTGGCGCCGTACGCCGCCGAGCGGCACGTACGGCTGGCGCTCGAACCGCTGCACCCGATGTACGCCGCGGACCGGTGCGTGGTCTCGACGCTCGCACAGGCCCTGGACCTCGCCGAGCGGTTCCCCGCCGACCGGGTGGGGGTGGTCGTGGACACCTACCACCTGTGGTGGGACGACACGGTCGGCGCGCAGATCGGGCGCGCGGGCGGCACCGGCGGTGCGGCCGGGTCACGGATCGCCGCCTTCCAGCTCGCCGACTGGGTCACCCCGCTGCCCGAAGGTGTCCTGCTGGGGCGCGGGCAGCTGGGCGATGGCACGGTGGACCTGCGCTGGTTCCGGGAGCGGGTCGAGGCGGCCGGCTACCGGGGGCCGGTCGAGGTGGAGATCTTCAACCCGGCGCTGTGGGCACGGGACGGCGCCGAGGTACTGGCCGAGATCGTGCGGCGCTTCCAGGAGCACGTCGGATGACCGCCGGAGACCTCGGGAACGACCAGGGGCGCCGCGCCCCGGGTGCCCCAGTGGCCGGGAAAGAACTCCGCGGAGGTGTGCAACCGTTGACCGCCCACAAAGGTCATAGCTGACGCTGGTCCCGATAGAGGGGGAGGTCCGGGGGGATCGGGGACCGGCTCGGAGGGGGGAATCGAGGGGCCCGACCATCGGACGGGCCCCTCGATGGGAAGCCCGGCCCGGCACCGGCCCCGGCCCGGTGCGACAGCGGGCCCGCGCGGTGTCAGACCCCGGCGGTACGGTCGGTGCATGGTCAACGCAGCCGTGCTCGAAGGGGTCCTGGAGCGGATCACCTACGCCAACGAGGAGAACGGCTATACGGTCGCGCGCGTCGACACGGGCCGCGGCTCCGGCGATCTGCTGACCGTCGTCGGCGCGCTGCTCGGGGCGCAGCCGGGGGAGTCGCTGCGCATGGAGGGCCGCTGGGGCTCCCACCCCCAGTACGGCAAGCAGTTCACCGTCGAGAACTACACCACCGTCCTGCCCGCCACGATCCAGGGCATCCGCCGCTATCTGGGCTCCGGGCTCATCAAGGGCATCGGCCCGCGGATCGCGGACCGTATCGTCGAGCACTTCGGCACGGACACCCTCGACATCATCGAGCGCGAGCCCGCCCGCCTCGTCGAGGTGCCCGGCCTGGGCCCCAAGCGGACGAAGCTGATCGGCGCGGCCTGGGAGGAACAGAAGGCCATCAAGGAGGTCATGGTCTTCCTCCAGGGCGTCGGGGTGTCCACCTCCATCGCGGTGCGGATCTACAAGAAGTACGGCGACGCCGCCATCTCCGTCACCCGCAACGAGCCCTACCGCCTGGCCGCCGACGTCTGGGGCATCGGCTTCCTCACCGCCGACCGCATCGCCCAGTCCGTGGGCATTCCCCACGACAGCCCGGACCGCGTCAAGGCGGGCCTGCAGTACGCCCTGTCGCAGTCCACGGACCAGGGCCACTGCTTCCTGCCCGAGGACCAACTGATCGCCGACGCGGTGAAGTTGCTCCAGGTGGACACCGGTCTGGTCATCGACTGCCTCGGCGAGCTGGCCGCCGACCCGGAGGGCGTGGCCCGCGAACAGGTACCGGGCGGGGCGGAGGGCGCGCCCCCGGTCACCGCCGTCTATCTGGTGCCGTTCCACCGCGCCGAGATCTCCCTGGCCGGCCGCCTGACCCGGCTGCTGCGGACCGGCGAGGACCGGATGCCGGCCTTCCGGGACGTCGACTGGGACAAGGCGCTGGCATGGCTGGCGCGCCGTACGGGCGCCGAGCTGGCGCCCGAGCAGCAGCAGGCGGTACGGCTGGCGCTGACGCAGAAGGTCGCGGTGCTCACCGGCGGGCCGGGCTGCGGCAAGTCCTTCACGGTCCGCTCCGTCGTCGAGCTGGCCCGCGCCAAGAAGGCCACGGTGGTGCTGGCGGCGCCCACGGGCCGGGCGGCCAAACGGCTCTCCGAGCTGACCGGGGTGGAGGCCTCCACGGTCCACCGCCTCCTGGAGCTGAAGCCCGGCGGGGACGCCGCCTATGACGCGGACCGGCCGCTGGACGCCGACCTGGTGGTCGTCGACGAGGCCTCGATGCTCGACCTGCTGCTCGCCAACAAGCTGGTCAAGGCCGTGCCGCCGGGCGCCCACCTGCTGCTGGTCGGGGATGTCGACCAGCTGCCGTCGGTAGGCGCCGGCGAGGTGCTGCGGGATCTGCTCGACGGGTCCGGCCCGGTGCCGGCCGTCCGGCTGACCCGGATCTTCCGCCAGGCCCAGCAGTCCGGGGTGGTCACCAACGCCCACCGCATCAACTCCGGCGTCCCGCCCCTGACGTCCGGGATGACGGACTTCTTCCTGTTCGCCGAGGAGGACACCGAAGAGGCCGGGCGGCTGACGGTGGACGTCGTGGCGCGCCGCATCCCCGCGAAGTTCGGCCTCGACCCCCGCCGGGACATCCAGGTGCTCGCCCCGATGCACCGCGGCCCGGCCGGCGCCGGTGCCCTGAACGCGCTCCTCCAGCAGGCCGTCACCCCCGCCCGCCCCGACCTGCCCGAGCGCCGCTTCGGCGGCCGGGTCTTCCGTGTCGGCGACAAGGTGACCCAGATCAGGAACAATTACGAAAAGGGCCGCAATGGCGTCTTCAACGGCACGGTCGGCGTGGTCACCGCACTGGACGGCGACGAGCAGCGGCTGACCGTGCGCACGGACGAGGACGAGGAGGTTCCCTACGACTTCGACGAACTCGATGAACTCGCCCACGCCTATGCCGTGACGATCCACCGTTCGCAGGGTAGTGAGTATCCAGCGGTGGTGATTCCGGTCACCACCAGTGCCTGGATGATGCTGCAGCGCAATCTGCTGTATACCGCTGTGACCCGGGCAAAGCGCTTGGTGGTGCTGGTCGGCTCCCGGAAAGCCCTGGGGCAGGCCGTCCGCACGGTATCCGCCGGTCGGCGGTGTACGGCGCTCGATCACCGGCTCGCCGGTGCGATGTGATGTCACCCCTCTTTCCCATTCGGGGCGAAGAGGGGCAGGATGGGCGCTCACGCGGCACTGAGTGCCGCAGACAGGCCCTATGGCCGACCCCGAGTGCACATCCAAGGCCCAAATGGGGGAAGGTATAGGCAGTCAGGGCACCTCGAAGAAGAGGCACAACGTCGGTGAGGGATGACGTGAGCGACAACTCTGTAGTACTGCGTTACGGGGACGGCGAATACAGCTACCCGGTCGTCGACAGCACCGTCGGCGACAAGGGCTTCGATATCTCGAAGCTGCGCGCCCAGACCGGTCTGGTGACCCTGGATTCCGGTTACGGCAACACCGCGGCGTATAAATCCGCGATCACCTATCTCGATGGTGAGAACGGCATTCTTCGTTACCGCGGCTACCCGATCGAGCAGCTCGCAGAGCGCAGCACGTTCGTCGAGACCGCGTACCTCCTCATCAACGGCGAGCTGCCCACCGTCGATGAGCTGGCGAACTTCAAGCAGGACATCACCTACCACACCCTGCTGCACGAGGACGTCAAGCGCTTCTACGACGGCTTCCCCCGGGATGCCCACCCGATGGCGATGCTGTCCTCGGTCGTCAGCGCGCTGTCGACCTTCTACCAGGACAGCCACAACCCGTTCGACGAGCAGCAGCGCCACATCTCCACGATCCGCCTGCTGGCCAAGCTTCCGACGATCGCGGCCTACGCCTTCAAGAAGTCGGTCGGCCACCCGGTCGTCTACCCGAGCAACGACCTCGGGTACGTCGAGAACTTCCTGCGGATGACCTTCTCCGTGCCGGCCGCCGACTACGAGCTCGACCCGGTCGTGGTCAGCGCCCTGGACAAGCTGCTGATCCTGCACGCGGACCACGAGCAGAACTGCTCCACCTCCACGGTCCGCCTGGTCGGCTCCTCGCAGGCGAACCTCTTCGCCTCGATCTCGGCCGGCATCAACGCCCTGTGGGGCCCCCTGCACGGCGGCGCCAACCAGTCCGTGCTGGAGATGCTGGAAGGCATCCAGGCCAGCGGCGGCGACGTCGACTCCTTCATCCGCAAGGTGAAGAACAAGGAAGACGGCGTGAAGCTCATGGGCTTCGGGCACCGCGTCTACAAGAACTTCGACCCCCGCGCGAAGATCATCAAGGCGGCGGCGCACGACGTCCTCTCCGCGCTCGGCAAGTCCGACGAGCTGCTGGACATCGCCCTGAAGCTGGAGGAGCACGCGCTCTCCGACGACTACTTCGTCGAGCGCAAGCTCTACCCGAACGTCGACTTCTACACCGGCCTGATCTACCGGGCCATGGGCTTCCCGACCGAGATGTTCACCGTGCTCTTCGCGCTCGGCCGGCTGCCCGGCTGGATCGCCCAGTGGCACGAGATGATCAAGGAGCCCGGCTCCCGCATCGGCCGTCCGCGGCAGATCTACACCGGTGTCGTCGAGCGCGACTTCGTGCCGGTCGAGGAGCGCTGACGGCCGCCCTGCCAGGGTGCCCGCGCGGTCTGTAAACAGAAAGCGCCCCGCCTCCGGATCCCCCCACGGGTCCAGAGCGCGGGGCGCTTCCCTTGTCCCGGTTGGATTCCCCCCACGGGATCCGTCCGGGCGTTCCGGGTTGCACCGCGATCTGCCGGGACGCGCACGTTCGGGAGGGCCGCTCAAAGCTCCCCGGGCACGTCGCCCCGGCCACGCGTAGCCATGCACGATCCCCCAAGATCAGCACGGCTTTTGCTGTGCAAGCCCCGCCGGGGTGCCTGCACTGCCCGGTTAGACTCACGACCCCCCTCAATGGTTACGTTCCCATGAGTGTGATCTGGGTCTCTTGCCATATGGGGGCGAATACGGTCAAGGGCCCCGATCTGGAGATCGAGGCCCTCGGGTATGGGTGTTGTGCCGGTTGTAAGGGCCGTGTGAAATTTCCCGGCCGCCCACCGCCGCCGGAATCAGGCAGCCCGCCCCACGAGTTCGTAGCCCGCCTCGTCGACAGCCGCGCGGACGGCCTCCTCGTCCAGCGGGACCCGGGAGGTGACGGTCACCAGACCGGTGGCCGCGACCGCCTGCACCGCGCTGACCCCGGCCAGCTCGCCGATCTCGGCCGACACCGCACCCTCACAGTGGCCACAGGTCATGCCCGTGACCTGGTACGTCGTGGTCACCGTGCCGGCCTGGACGTCGGTGCCGCCGGAGTGGCAGGAGCCTTCCGGGGTGCAGCAGGAGCCGTTCTCGGTCATGGGGACTCTCCTTGTGGTGCCGGTGTGTTCCGTGTGGTGCGCGTGCCGGACGGGGTGCCGCAGCGTGCCGCGCGAGGCGCAGGCGACTGCCGATGCATCCGACCTTCAGCACTTTATACCCCCTAGGGGTATCAATCCAAGCGCGAGGCGCGCCCACCGCGTTGCCGTGCGCCCCACCACGCGTCAGCCTTGGCATACGGGCTCGGGGCGGATTCGAGGAGGCGGCCGCATGGACGTACTCGCCCTGTACGGCCTGCTGGTGCTCACCACCCTGCCGCCGCTCGTCCCCAACTCCGCCCTGCTCGTCTCCGTCGGAGTGCTCGCCTCCAAGGGGCAGCTCTTCCTCCCGCTGATCCTCCTGATCGTCGCCGGCAGCGCCCTCCTCGGCGACCTGCTGATGTACCTGGCCGCCCGGCGGTTCGGCGGACCCGTACGGGCCTGGATGCGCCGCAATCCCCGCCGCCGGGCCCTGCTGGAGTGGACCTCGGGGCACATCCAGCGCTACGGCCTGCCGTTCGTCATCGCCGTACGCTTCCTGCCCAGCGGCCGGATCGCCGGCGCACTCGCCTCCGGAGTGCTGCGCTACCCACTGCCCAAATACGCCCTCGGCGCCGGCATCGCCGAAGCCACCTGGGCGACCTACTCCGTCAGCCTCGGCTACCTCGGCAGCGCCACCACCGGCCGCCCCCTCCAGGCCGCCTTCATCGGCTTCGGCGTCTCCTGCGCGGTCGCCGCGGTGGGCGCCGCGGTCCAGTGGACCGCCCGCCGCCGCGCCCTGCGCGAACCCTCGGAGGGCGGCGGTGAGAGCGAGGGCGGCGGCCCCCGCAAGGGAGGCGGCGAGGAGCCCGGCGGCCGGGCCTCCTCCGTGGCGGCGACCTGACGGCCGGCAAGGCGGCGGAGGGCGGGCCGGTGCACCACGAGCCGGGGGCGGCACGGGCGGCCGTGGCGCGATTGTCAGTGGCTGCTCGTACAGTGCAGACATGACGTTGATTACGGAGAGTGATCACAGTGGGGTGTCGCCGGTGCGGATCGAGCCGTGGACGACGGCCGACCTCCCGCTGCTGCGGAGACTCAACGCGCCGGAGATGACCGGGCATCTGGGTGGCCCGGAGACCGAGGAGCAGCTGCTCGCCCGCCACGCGCGCTATCTCGGCCTCGACGGCACCGGGCAGATGTTCCGCATCGTGCTCGAACCGGAGGGCACGGTGGCCGGGTCCATAGGCTTCTGGGAGTTCGACCACCAGGGAGCGCAGGGGTACGAGACGGGCTGGGGCGTGCTGCCCGAGTTCCAGGGACGGGGGGTCGCGGTGGCGGCGGCCCGGAAGGTCATCGAGGCGGCCAGGGCCGAGGGACGTCACCCCTCCCTGCATGCCTTCCCCTCGGTCGAGCACGCCGCCTCCAACGCCGTCTGCCGCAAGGCGGGGTTCGCCCTCGTCGGGGAGCGGCCCTTCGAGTACCCGAAGGGCTGCGTGATGCGGTCCAACGAGTGGCGGCTGGCGCTGACGACGGAAGCCGGACCGGCGTCGTCGACCGGGCGGGTGTTGTCGAGCGGGCCGGCTTCGTCGACCGGGCGCGGGTCGTCCAGCAGGCCGGCCTCGTCCGGCGGACCGGCCTCGTCCAGCCGTGGTGGTGAAGGAGGTTGAGGCCGGAGGGTGCTGTGGTGGAGTGGGGTGCCAGGGCGCCGACGTGCCAGTCCTGCGAGTGCTCAGGCGCCCGGCTCGCCCGGCTCCGTGCCCCCGGCGGAGGCCCGGACGTCCGCGATCGCCACCGGCGCGCCGGTGCGGCGCGAGCGCTCACACGCCTCGGCGACATAGAGCGCCTCCAGCGCCTCCCCCGGCGAACAGGGGCTCGGCACACGGCCCGTCGCGACCTCGGCGAAGACGCCCAGCTCGGCGACGTACGCGTCATGGAAGCGCTCCATGAACGTGGCGTACGGATCTGCCGCCCGCCGCCAGGACAGCCGCGCCTCGGCGGACGGCAGCGGAGCCCGGTCGTCGAGCCCGACGAAGCGGGCGCCCTCCGAGCCGCAGACCTCCAGCCGGACGTCATGACCGGCGCCGTTGTAGCGGGTCGCCGTGACGGTGGCCAGGGTGTCGTCATCGAACCGCAGCAGCGCCGCACAGGTGTCGACATCGTCGCCGTCCGCGAAGAACGACGCCCCGCGATTGGCGCCCTGTGCATAGACCGAGACCACCTCCCGGCCGGTGAGCCAGCGCAGGATGTCGAAGTCATGGATGCTGCAGTCCCGGAACAGCCCGCCCGACGTGGGGAGATAACCGGCGGGCGGCGGCGTCCGGTCACTGGTGCAGGCGCGCAGAGTGTGCAGCCACCCCAGCGCGCCGGACCGCAGCGCCTCACGGGCGGCGCGATAGCCCGCGTCGAAACGCCGCTGGAAACCGATCTGTACGGGCACGGCGCCGGCCCGCGCCCGCTCCACCACCCCGACCGTGCCGGGCACGTCCAGGGCGACCGGCTTCTCGCAGAACACCGGTACCCCGGCGTCCAGTGCCTGGTGGATCAGCGTGGCGTGGGCGCTGGTCGCGGCGGTGATCACCACACCGTCCAGCCCGTCCGCGTACATCTCCTCGATGCCCGCGGCGGCGTGTACGCCCAGGGTGTCCGCCAGCGCGGCGGCCCGTACGGGGTCCAGGTCCGCGACCACGAGGTCGGTGACGCCCGGGACGCTCCGGAGGGTGGCGGCGTGGAACGCACCGATGCGCCCGGTACCGATCAGACCGATCTTCATGCGCAGGTTCCTTTCCGGGGAGGGGAGAGCGGAGAGGGGGAGCGGGGGTGAGGGGAGGGGGAGGGGGTGAGGGAGGGGAGGAAGGAGGGGAGGAAGGAGGGAAGAGGCCGGTGGGGAAGCAGGCTGGCGGGCGGGCCTCTGGCACTGAACGGGCCGATGCTGATTGGAACGGTCCAACAGCTCACCGCACTCCGCACCCTGCATGTCCTGATGTCCGCATGTCAACCACCGTGCAGGAGGGGAGGGTTACGCGTTGACGCCATGCCCGGCCGATGGAAGGATTCCCGCCCATGGAACGGTCCAATGAGCGAGCCGACGGTCTGACGGACGGGCGGAAGGCCGGCCGGGCCGAGGGCTGGACCGGGGCACGGACGGGCACGGACCGGCCGCCGACGATCCGTGGTGTCGCCGAGCGCGCGGGCGTCTCCAAATCGCTGGTCTCGCTGGTGCTCCAGGGCTCGCCGCGGGTCAGCGACGCCAAGCGGCAGGCCGTGCTGGACGCCATCGAGGAGCTGGGGTACCGGCCGAACGCCGCCGCCCGCAGCCTGGTGGCCCGCCGTACGCACACCGTCGGGGTGCTGCTGAACGATATGCGCAACCCCTGGTTCGTCGACGTGCTCGACGGGCTCAACTCGCTGCTGCACGCGCACGGTCTGCGGATGCTGATGGCCGACGGGCGGCTGGACCGCCAGGCCGGGCAGGACTTCGCCCGTACCTTTCAGGAGCTGCGGGTCGACGGCCTCGTCGTCGTCGGCACCCTCCCGGACACCGACGGCCTCGCCGAGGTCGCCGCGCGGCTGCCCACCGTCATCGCGGGCAACCACGAACCCCGGCTGCCGCATGTCGACCTCGTCGCCAACGACGACGAACGCGGCGCCCGGCTCGCCACCGAGCACCTCATCGGCCTCGGCCACCGGCGGATCGCCCATATCGCCGGACAGGGCCCGGTCGGCGAGCTGCGCCGGCGCGGCTTCGAGGCCGCGATGCACGCCCACGGCCTGGCGGCGGAGGCCGCCGTGGTGCACGGCGACGGAACCGAGGAGGGCGGCTACCGCGCCGCCGTCCGTCTTCTCGCCCCGCCACCCGCCGCCACCCGCCCCGGTACCAGGCGTCCGGCCGGTCAACGCCCCACCGCCGTCTTCGCGTTCAATGACATCTCCGCTGTCGGCGCGCTGTCCGCGGCCCAGGAGCTGGGCCTGCGCATACCCGCCGACCTCTCCCTCGTCGGCTACGACAACACCTACCTCGCCCGCATCCGCCACCTCTGGCTGAACTCGGTGAACAACGCCAGCCACGAGGTCGGCCGGCGTGCGGCGCGCTGCCTCCTGGACCGTATGGAGCGCCCGGACGCCCCGGGCGGGCAGCAACTCGTGGCCCCGGAACTGGAGATCAGAGGGTCGACGGCACCGCCCCGGGCGGACTGACCCGGGCACTGCCGCTTGTCCCGGGGGCGTACCGCCCGCCCCGGCCGTACCGTTCACGGGACGCCGCGGACGCCGGGGTGCCGGGAGCGCCCGACAGGTGATGCCGCCGGGCCCGTCGCCGTGCGGGGCGCCGGAGCCCGGGGGCCGTTCCGGTGGCTCAGCGGCGGCCGCGTTGGCCCGGCCGCTGCGCCACCCACCTTCTGACCGTATCGGCGAACCAGAACGGTTTTCCGCCCTCCACCAGATCCGGTTCGGGCAGCAACCCGTGCTTGCGGTAGGAGCGCACGGTGTCCGGCTGCACCTGGATGTGCGCGGCGATCTCCTTGTACGACCAGAGCTTGCGGTCGGTCATCTCTGCCACCTCCTGAGCGCCGTACGCAGGGTCGGCCCGGAGAGCCGGCAGGGGGCTGGGTACGGCCTGGTGATCACTCACCCTGTGCCTGGACAACGACACCGAGTAACCATCGGGGAGGGGCTGTTGAACGGCTGTGACGTAAGGCGCGCGTAACGGTGACAGCGGTGACGCGGGGCGGACGGCTGTGACGGGGGCGGGACGATCCTGGGCGCGCGACGAGGGGCGGCCGGAGCCGCGCTGAGGACGGGGGAGGAGCAGGCCGGAGCGGCGCCCGTTCGGAGCCGGGCGCGGGGCGTCAGGAGCCAAGTGCGGGGCGCCCGGGGGCGAGTAGTGGGCGCCTACAGCCCCGGGTGCGCCGTCGGCGTGGCGGCGTGGCGGCGAGTCGGAGGGTGGGGCGGGCTGTTCGGGGCGGCCACGGCAGTGCCGCGGGCACACAGGCGCGTGGCGGGCCGGTCCCCAACTGGGGAACCGGCCCGCCACCGGGCGCCGTTGACGGCCGGCCGCGGATCAGGCGTGGTACAGCGCGTACCAGGTCTTCTTGCCGATCTTGCCGTCAGCGGTCAGATGGTGCCGGGACTGGAACTTCTTCACCGCGGCCCGGGTCTTGGGGCCGAAGTACCCGGTCACATCTCCCCAGGGGAGATAGCGGCGGTTCGCCAGCAGGCACTGCGCCTGCGAGACGCGGTCGCCGCGCTGACCGTAGACGGTGAGGGCATTGCCGTTGTAATAGGCGCAGGCGGCCCGGGTGTCGGCCGGTCCGCCGGCCGGAGTGTCCGCGGATGCCGGGCCGGTGAGCAGTCCCGCGGTCAACAGCCCCGCGGTCGCGGTCAGGACGGCCGTACGCCGGACGACACGGCCGATTGCGTTGATCTTCATGAATTCCACCGTTTCCCCCGTTGGATGGTGATTCCACCCGCTGTGACGCCGGGAGCGCGGTCCGTGGTTCCCGCGATGTGCGGATTTTCCCGACGACCCGTCAGGCCGAGACCGGGGCCTCGCCGGCCGTCTTCCGCAGCTCGTCCTCCAGGTCCTCCAGCGCCAGCCCCTTCGTCTCCGGCGCGTACCGCTTGCAGAACACCAGGGACAGCACACACGCCACACCGAACAGCCAGAACGTGGGGCCGGCCCCGACCGCGTCGAGCAGCAGCGGAAAGACCAGCGCGACCGCGAAGTTGACCAGCCACATCGCGAACACCGCGGCACCCATGGCCAGTCCGCGGACCTTGAGCGGGAACATCTCGGCCAGCAGCAGCCAGACCCCCGTGTTGAGCGTGCCCTGCATGAAGGCCATGTACAGCACCATCAGGCCCAGGACCAGGGCACTCACCGCGGGGGAGTGCGGCAGGCGGAAGGAGGCACCGAGCAGGGTGAGCGAGACCGCCATCCCCGCCAGGCCGGTGAGCAGCAGCGGGCGCCGGCCGACCCGGTCGATCAGCGACATCCCGATCGCGGTGGCGACCACCGAGATCACCCCGACCGCGATGGTGGCGGTGATCGAGGCGCCGGTATCCAGACCCGTCGACGCCAGGATCTTCGGCGCGAAGTACACCACGGCGTTGACCCCGGTGATCTGCTGGACGGCCGCCAGACCGATACCGACCAGCAACAGCCGCCGGACCCAGGGCGTACGCAGCTGCTGCCAGGCACCGCGCCGGGCCTCGGCCTCCATGCCGCGGGCCTGATCGATCCGGGCCAGCTCCGCGGGCACGTCGTCGGCGGGCAGCGTCCGGCGCAGCACCCGGGCCGCCTCGTCCCGCCGCCCCTTGCTGACGTACCAGCGCGGGGTGTCCGGCAGGAAGAACAGCCCGACGAACAGCGCCACGGCGGGCAGCGCCGCCAGCCCCAGCATCCAGCGCCAGGCCGCCCACTGCGCCAGGAAGGCGTTGACGAGATACGCGAGCAACTGGCCGCTGACGATCATCAGCGAATTGAACGAGACCAGCCGGCCGCGGATGTGCGGGGGCGCCACCTCGGAGAGGTAGAGCGGGGTGATCACCGACGCGCTGCCGACGGCGAGGCCGAGCACGAAGCGCGCCACCGTCATGAGGGCGACGGTGGGGGAGAGCGCGACGGCCAGCGCACCGCCGATGAACACCGCCCCCGCCCACAACAGCGCGTTGCGCCGCCCCAGCGCGTCCGACATCCGGCCGCCGAGCAGCGAACCGAAGGCCGCGCCGATCAGCAGCGCGCTGGTGATCACGCCCTCGCCCAGGGAGGTGAGCCCGAAGTGACCCTCCATGAAGGGGAGCGCGCCGGATATCACTCCGGTGTCGTAGCCGAAGAGGGCGCCGCCCAGCGCGGCGATGGCGGCGATGCCGACGAGGAAACGCCTGGCGTGACGGGCCCGCGCCCCCTCACGCGGCCCGGCGGACGCCAGCTGACCGGTCGGAGCCATCCCCATCAGCTCCGGCCCGGCCGACCGGCCAACCCGAGGTCAGGGGAGGGGAGGTGATGCGGGTGGTGCGGGGGTGGCTGGCGGAGGGGGAGGGGTATGGGGAGGTGCGGGGTGGTGGCGTGCTGCATGATGCGTGCGGGCCTTTCGGTGGGACAGGGGCGAGCGCGGGGCCGGAGTGCCGGGAGGGATCTGCGGAATGCCGCTCAGCGGTACAGCGCCGGCCGCTCGACCAGCTCGACCGGCACTCGCTCGCCCGTCGTCTGGGCGCGTACGCCCGCCTCGCACACCGCGGCCGCGGCATAGCCGTCCCAGCAGCTGGGGCCCTCGACCTCGCCGCGCCGGGTGGCGTTCACCCAGAGCTGCACCTGCCGGTCGTAGGCCTCCTCGAAGCGCTCCACGAAACCGGGGGTGATCGCACCGCCCCAGCGGCCGGCGGTGTTGCTGAACACCCCGCGGTCGTCACCGATCCTGGCCGTGCCGCCCTCGCAGACCGCCTCACAGCTGACCTGGTAGCCGAAGCCGCAGTTGACGAAGAGTTCGGTGTCCACGACCTGGCCGCCCGCCGTCTCGAAGAGGATCAGCTGGGGGTCGCTGAGGCCCTCCGGCGCGTTGCCGGTGGGGGCCGGGCGCAGCACCCGCACCGCGGTGATCTCCTCCTCCAGCAGCCAGCGGGTCACATCGATCTCGTGGACCACCGAGTCGTTGATCATCATCGCGTTGGTGAAGCCGGGCGGGGTGTCGGCGTTGCGGTGCTTGTTGTGCAGCATCAGCGGACGCCCGTAAGCGCCCTGGTCCAGCAGGGACTTGAGGGTGCGGTAGTCGGCGTCGTAGCGGCGCATGAAACCGACCTGGACGCGACGGTGCCCCAGCGCCTGCTCGGCCTCCAGCACCCGCAGCGCGGAGGCGGCGTCCGGCGTCAGCGGCTTCTCGCACAGCACGGGCAGATCCCGCGCGAAGGCGTCCAGCAGCGCCGCCTCGTGCGCGGGTCCCGGCGAGGCGATCAGTACGGCGTCCACCCCGGGGTCGTCCATGGCGGCGGCCGGGTCGGTGTAGGGGGTACACCCTTCGATGCCGTCGGCGAGGTGCTTGACCCGCGCCGCGTCGATGTCGACCACCGCGGCGACCCGGGCACCGCTGATCACCTCGTTGATCCGGCGTACATGGTCGGCGCCCATCCGGCCGGTGCCGATGACCGCGACGCCCAGCGTTTCGTGCGAAGTCATGTCGTCCACAAGTCCTTACGTGCTACGGAGTGTGAGCTACCCTAGGAACTGATTACGCTCCGTAATCGTTGCCGGGGTATGAGGAGGAGGCGCCACAAGGCGGACGGACGCGAGGCGCGGCCACGCGAGACGCCTATGGGCGAGGCGCCCACGTATGTACGCGGCGCCCATGTGCGGGAGTTGCCATGCGAGACGCGGTCAGGCGAGAAGCGGTGAGGCGAGACGTACGCAGGCGAGGTGCAACCCCCGCAAGGCCCACCCCTGCGAAGCCCAGCCCCACCACTCACGCCCCGCAGGAGCGCAGGAAGTGGCGGGTCCGTTCGGCGATGGGGAAGGGCTGGTCGGGCGGGCAGGGGTACATGTCCTGCTCGACGATGGCGAAGAGGTCGACGTTCAGCTCCTGTGCGGCCTCCAGGACGGGCGGCAGTGCCGGTACGCCGAGCGGTGGTTCGCACATCACGCCCTGCCTGACCGCGGGGCCGAAGGGTGTGCCCTTGGCGACGACCTCGCTGAGGATGTCGGGGTCGACCTGCTTGAGGTGGAGGTAGCCGATCCGCTCGCCGTAGGTGCGGATCAGCTTGACGCTGTCGCCGCCGCAGTAGGCGTAATGGCCGGTGTCCAGGCAGAGGTTGACCAGGTCGGAGTCGGTGGTGTGCAGGAGCCGTTCGACGTGCTCCTCGGTGTCGATGTGGGTGTCGGCGTGCGGGTGCACGACGATGTCCAGTCCGAACTCGTCGCGCACCTGCCTGCCCAGCCGCTCCATGCCGGTGGTCAGGTGCTTCCACTGCTCCGCGGTCAGCTCGCGCGGCTCGATCTCCTCGGCGGTCTTGTCGTCGCGCCAGAAGGAGGGGATGACGACGAGGTGCCGCGCGCCCATCGCCTGGGTGAGGGTGGCGACCTCGGAGACATGCGCCCAGGTCTTGTCCCATACGGACGGGCCGTGGTGCAGCGAGGTGAAGATGGTGCCGGCCGAGACACGGAGGCGGCGGCGGGCGACCTCGTCGCGCAGGGCGGCGGGGTCGGTGGGCAGGTAGCCGTAGGGGCCGAGTTCGATCCACTCGTAGCCGGCCTCGGCGACCTCGTCCAGGAAGCGCTGCCAGGGGACCTGCTGGTCGTCGTCGGGGAACCAGACTCCCCACGAGTCGGGTGCGGAACCGACGCGGATGCGGTCCAGGGCGGGCTGGGCGGCATGGGGAACGGGCATGCTGCGGCTCTCCTCTCGCCGGTCGGCGGTGACCGGGAGGCGCTGGGGTGCGGTCGTGGGGCACAGCCTCTCTGTCGCCCCGGGGAGTGTCAAGACTTCGTCCTGACATAAGGACTTAAGGACTTTGTTGCTTGGGGTGCATGGGGTTGCTTGGGGTGTAGGGGTGTGAGGGGTGGCGGGCGAGGGCTTGTTGGGTGAGGGGTGCGGGTGGGGGAGGTGTGGCGGGCGGCGTTGCTGGTCGTCCCGGCCTTCCTGTCGTTCCTGTCGTTCGTTCCGGCTGGCGTCCTCGCTCGGCCCGGCCGGCTTCTCGCTCGCCCCGGCCGGTCTCGCGCCGCCTTGCCCTCGCTCTCTTGACGTCAGTATGTAAGGACAAATTATTGACAGGGTCCAGGACTCCCCGTTAGACCTTTCCTCGGAGCCGAACCCGCCGAACCCGCTGTGCCGGGTGACCCGAAGGGGTGCACATGACCGAGCCGTACGACCTGATCACCATGGGGCGCATCGGAGTCGACCTCTACCCGTTGCAGACCGGTGTGCCGCTGGCTCAGGTCGAGACCTTCGGGAAGTTCCTCGGCGGCTCCGCCACCAATGTCGCGGTGGCCGCCGCCCGGCTCGGCCGCCGCAGCGCGGTCATCAGCCGTACCGGCAGCGACCCGTTCGGCGACTACGTCCACCAGGCGCTGCGTGACTTCGGCGTGGACGACCGGTGGGTGACCGCCGTCGGCGCCTACCCGACGCCGGTCACCTTCTGCGAGATCTTCCCGCCGGACGACTTCCCGCTCTACTTCTATCGCCGTCCCAAGGCTCCCGACCTGGTCATCCACCCCGAGGAGCTGGACCGGGACGCGATCGCGGCGGCCCGGATCTTCTGGGTCACCGGGACGGGGCTGTGCGAGGAGCCCAGCCGCACCGCCACCCTCGCCGCGCTGGAGGCCCGTGCCAAGGCGGGCACCACCGTCTTCGACCTCGACTGGCGGCCGATGTTCTGGGGCAGTGCGGGCGGCGCCTCCGGGGACGGCGGGGCAGCCGGCGCCGCCGCGATGGCCGACGCCCGCCCGTACTACGAGGCCGCCCTGCGGCACGCCACCGTGGCGGTCGGCAACGTCGACGAGGCCGAGGTCGCCACCGGGCTCCGTGAGCCCTGGGCCTGCGCGCGGGCGCTGCTGGACATGGGCGTCGAGCTCGCGGTCATCAAGCAGGGGCCCAAGGGTGTGCTCGCCGTCCACCGGGACGGCCGCACCGCCGAGGTGCCGCCCACCCCGGTCGAGGTCGTCAACGGCCTGGGCGCCGGGGACTCCTTCGGCGGGGCGCTGTGCCACGGGCTGCTCGCCGGCTGGGAGCTGGCGCCGATGATGCGGTACGCCAACGCCGCGGGCGCGATCGTCGCCTCCCGTCTCGCCTGTTCCTCCGCGATGCCGACGGCCGGCGAGGTCGACGCCTTCCTCGCGGACCGGTGATCCCTGTGGCCGGGCCCGTCCGGTGGCCGTACCCCTCCACCTGTGCACTCAAGAAGGTGAGTTGAGCCTTGACCCCTCGGATCAGTGACCTCGCGACGCTGCGGGCCCGGCATCCCGAAGCCGTCGCGGAGGCCGCCGCCCGCCGCAGCCGTCGCCCGCTCCTCGGCGACAGCGGCCGGCTGATGATCATCGCCGCCGATCACCCGGCCCGGGGCGCGCTGGCCGTCGGTGACCGGCAACTCGCCATGGCCAACCGCCTCGACCTGCTCGAACGCCTGGTCCTGGCGCTGTCGCGGCCCGGTGTGGACGGGGTGCTCGCCACCGCCGACATACTGGAGGACCTGCTGCTGATCGGCGCCCTCGACGGCAAGGTCGTGATGGGCTCGATGAACCGCGGCGGGCTCGCCGGCGCCTCCTTCGAGATGGACGACCGGTTCACCGGCCACCGCCCCCAGGACCTCGCCCGGCTCCGCTTCGACGCCGGCAAGCTGCTGCTGCGCATCGACTACCGCGACCCCGGCTCGCTGACCACCCTGGAGGCCACCGCCCGCACCATCGACGCGATGGCCGAGCGGCGGCTGCCCGTCTTCGTCGAGCCGTTCCTGTCCTCCCGGGCGGACGGCGCGGTCCGCAACGACCTCGGCGCCGACGCCGTCACCCGCTCCGTGGCCATCGCCTCCGGGCTCGGCGGCACCTCCGCCTACACCTGGCTCAAGCTGCCGGTCACCGACGACCCCGACGCCATGGCCCGGGTCTGTGAGAGCACCACCCTGCCGACCGTGCTGCTCGGCGGCGACATCGGCGGCACCGTCCGGGACCAGGAAGCCGCCTACGAGAAGTGGCGCAAGGCGCTGCGGCTGCCGACCGTGCAGGGCCTGGTCGTCGGCCGCTCCCTGCTCTACCCGGCCGACGGGGATGTCGCGGCCGCCGTGGACACCGCCGTAGGCCTGCTGTGAACGCCGCGATTTCCGCAGGAGACTCGAGATATGAGCACTGAATTCCATCTGGGTGCCCACGCCGCGGCGGCGGGCCCGTACGCCCTGGACATCGACCCGGAGCGGGCCGGCTGGGGCTACTCCTCGCTGCGTGTCCTGGACCTGCCGCCCGGCGCCCACCACTCCTTCGCCACCGGCGACAGCGAATGGATCGTGCTGCCGCTGTCCGGCGGCTGCACGGTGCACACCGAGGACGGCGAGACCTTCGAACTGGCCGGGCGGGAGAGCGTGTTCGGCGCGGTCACCGACTTCGCGTACGTGCCGCGGGACGCGCAGGTCCGGATCGCCACCGGCGCGGGCGGCCGCTTCGCGCTCACCGGCGCCCGCTGCGAGAACCGGCTGCCCGCCCGCTACGGCCCGGCCTCCGGCGTCCCCGTGGAGCTGCGCGGCAGCGGCAACTGCTCCCGCCAGGTCAACAACTTCGCCGCGGCGGGCAGCTTCGTGTGCGACCGGCTGATCGCGGTGGAGGTGCTCACGCCCGGCGGCAACTGGTCGTCCTACCCGCCGCACAAGCACGACGAGTGCCGGCCCGGCGAGGAGTCCGAACTGGAGGAGATCTACTACTTCGAGATCGAGTCCGCGCACGGCACGGACGGGGTCGGCTACCAGCGGGTGAGCCCCTCGGGGCGCGGCCGGGGCACCGATGTGCTGGCCGAGGTCCGCAGCGGGGACGCGGTCCTCATCCCCGACGGCTGGCACGGCCCGTCCATCGCCGCGCCCGGCCACGCCATGTACTACCTCAACGTCATGGCCGGTCCCGGTGCCACCCGCGAGTGGCTGATCTGCGACCACCCCGACCACGGCTGGATTCGCTCCACCTGGCCCGACCAGCCCGTCGACCCCCGTCTCCCCCTCTACGAAGCGCCCGCAGGAGCCGCCCGATGAACGCCCCGACGACGCGCCGGCTGACGGTCGCGCAGGCCCTGGCCGAGTTCCTCGCCCACCAGTACACCGAGCGGGACGGCCGCCGGCACCGTCTGGTCAGCGCCTGCTGGGGCATCTTCGGGCACGGCAACGTCGCCGGTCTCGGTCAGGCGCTGCTGGAGTCCGGCGGCGCGCTGCCGTATCTCCAGGGCCGTAACGAGCAGGCCATGGTGCATGCCGCGGTGGGCTACGCGCGGCAGTGCGACCGGCTCTCCGCGCACGCCGTCACCACGTCCATCGGGCCCGGCGCCACCAACCTCGTCACCGGTGCCGCGCTCGCCACCGTCAACCGGCTGCCGGTCCTGCTGCTGCCCGGGGACACCTTCGCCACCAGGACGGCGGACCCCGTGCTGCAGCAGCTGGAGGTCCCGCAGGCGGGCGACGTGTCGGTCAACGACGCGCTGCGTCCGGTCTCCCGCTACTTCGACCGGGTCACCCGGCCCGAAGCGCTGATCCCCGCCGCCCTCCAGGCCATGCGGGTGCTCGCCGACCCCGTGGACACCGGCGCCGTCACCCTCGCGCTGCCGCAGGACGTGCAGGCGGAGGCGTACGACTGGCCGGAGGAGTTCTTCGCCGACCGGGTCTGGCGCGTGACCCGGCCCGCCCCCGATCCGGACGCCCTCGCGGACGCCGTCCGCGCGGTTCGTGGCGCCCGGCGGCCGCTGCTGGTCGCAGGGGGCGGGGTGCACCACTCGGAGGCCGAGGACGCGCTGTGCGCCTTCGCCGACGCCACCGGCATCCCGGTCGCCTCCACCCAGGCCGGCAAGGGCTCGCTGCGCCATGACCACCCCGCCGATGTCGGCGGTATCGGCCACACCGGGACCGCCACCGCCGACGCCCTCGCCCGCGAGGCCGACCTGGTCATCGGTGTCGGCACCCGCTACACCGACTTCACCACCGCGTCCACGACCCTCTTCGCCGCGCCCGGCGTGCGCTTCCTGAACCTCAACATCGCCCCGTTCGACGCGCACAAGCTCGGCGCCGCCTCGCTCGTCGCCGACGCCCGCGCCGGACTGGAGGCGCTCACCAAGGAGCTGTCCGGGCACCGTGTGGACGCGGAGTACGAGGCCGCCTACGGGGTGGCGAAGGCGGACTGGGAGCGCCGGGTGGACGCCGCGTTCGGTGCGGCGGACGACTCCGTGCGGCCCTCCCAGACGCAGGTCCTGGGCGCGCTGGACGCCGTCGTCGACGACACCGACATCATCATCAACGCGGCCGGGTCGCTCCCCGGTGACCTGCACAAACTCTGGCGCGCCCGGTCCCGCAGGCAGTACCACCTGGAGTACGGCTACTCCTGCATGGGCTATGAGATCCCCGCCGCGATCGGGGTGCGGATGGCCGCCCCCGGACGGCCGGTGTGGGCGCTGGTCGGCGACGGTACGTATCTGATGAACCCCACCGAGATCGTCACCGCGGTCCAGGAGGGCCTCCACATCAACATCGTCCTCATCCAGAACCACGGCTACGCCTCGATCGGCGGGCTGTCCCAGGCGACCGGCGGCGAACGGTTCGGCACCGACTACCGCTTCCGCGCCGCGGACGGCACGTACACCGGTGCGCCGCTGCCCGTCGACCTCGCGGCCAACGCCGCCTCGCTGGGGATGCACGTCCTGCGGGCGGCCACGGTCGGTGAGCTGCGTGCCGCGCTCGCCGAGGCGCGTGGCGCGAACCGGCCCACATGTGTCTATGTCGAGACCGAAACGGCTGACACTGTGCCGGGCGCGCCGGAGGCCCAGGCCTGGTGGGATGTTCCCGTTGCCGAGACCGCGACACGTCCGGCGGCGGTGGCCGCACGCGAGGCGTACGACCGGCACGCCGCCGGCCGCCGCCGCCACCTCTGACTCCCGCTCGAAGTCGTCACCCAGAAAGGCCCCTCGCATGAAGACCCTCAGCCACTGGATCGGCGGAAAGCCCGTCGAGGGCGTCTCCGGCAACTTCGGCCCGGTCTACAACCCGGCCACCGGCGCCCAGGAGAAGCAGGTCGCCTTCGCCTCGGCCGACGAGGTCGACGCGGCCGTCCGCACGGCCAAGGAAGCCTTCCGGACCTGGGGCACCAGCTCCCTGGCCAAGCGCACCTCGGTGCTGTTCAAGTACCGCGAGCTGCTCGACGCGCACCGCGAGGAGATCGCGCGGCTGATCACCGCCGAGCACGGCAAGGTGCACTCCGACGCGCTCGGCGAGGTCGCCCGCGGTCTGGAGATCGTCGAGCTGGCCTGCGGTATCCCGGAGAAGCTCAAGGGCGAGCTGTCCACCCAGGTCTCCACCCGGGTCGATGTGGCGGCGATCCGTCAGTCGCTCGGTGTGGTCGCCGGTATCACGCCGTTCAACTTCCCGGCGATGGTGCCGATGTGGATGTTCCCGCTGGCCATCGCCTGCGGTAACACCTTCGTCCTCAAGCCGAGCGAGAAGGTCCCCAGCGCCGCCCTCAAGCTGGCCGAGCTGGCCGCCGAGGCGGGGCTGCCCGACGGTGTGCTGAACGTCGTCAACGGCGACAAGGTGGCCGTCGACGCCATCCTGGAGCACCCCGACATCGCCGCGGTCTCCTTCGTCGGCTCCACGCCCATCGCCCGCTACATCCACACCACCGGCACCGCCAACGGCAAGCGGGTCCAGGCGCTGGGCGGCGCCAAGAACCACATGCTGGTCCTGCCGGACGCCGACCTCGACCTGGCCGCGGACTCCGCGATCAATGCCGCGTACGGCTCGGCCGGTGAGCGCTGCATGGCGATCTCCGTCGTCGTGGCTGTCGGGGAGACCGCCGACCCGCTGATCGGCAAGATCAAGGAGCGCGCCGACCAGCTGCGGATCGGCCCCGGCGACGACCCGGCCTCCGAGATGGGTCCGCTGATCACCAAGGTCCACCGGGACAAGGTCGCCTCGTACGTCTCGGGCGCCGCGGCCCAGGGTGCCGATGTCGTCATCGACGGCACCGGCTACACCGTCGAGGGCTACGAGGACGGGCACTGGATCGGCATCTCCCTCCTGGACCACGTCACGCCCGGGATGGACGCCTACAAGGACGAGATCTTCGGCCCGGTGCTGTCCGTGGTCCGCGTCGACACCTACGACGAGGCCATCGAGCTGATGAACAGCTCGCCGTGGGGCAACGGCACCGCGATCTTCACCCGGGACGGCGGCGCGGCCCGCCGCTTCCAGATGGAGGTCGAGGCCGGCATGGTCGGTGTGAACGTGCCGATCCCGGTGCCGGTGGGCTACCACTCCTTCGGCGGCTGGAAGGACTCGCTCTTCGGCGACCACCACATCTACGGCAACGACGGCGTGCACTTCTACACCCGCGGCAAGGTCGTCACCACCCGCTGGCCGGACCCGTCCGACGGCGGCATCAACCTGGGCTTCCCCAGCAACCACTGAGGACGTCCCGACGGACCCCCGGCCCCCCTCACCGGCCGGGGGTCCGGCATGTCCGGGGCGTGACGTCCCGGCCGGGGCGCGGTGTGCCTGACCGGGAAGAACCCCAGGTCCGGGGGAGACCGCGGACCGGTGCGTTGCTACCGTGCTCCCTCGCGCAGCACTGACACACACGGGGGACGCAATGCAACAGTCCATGGCGCTCGCCAAGGGCGCCCGTATCACCGGCGGGGCGTTCTGCCTGCTGTTCTTCCTTTTCACCGCGACCTGGCTGGTCGTCGACCTCAGCCAGCTGGGCATCGTCGGGCTCTGGGAATCCTGGACCTTCCAGAACCCCGGCGCCACCAACAAGGTCACCAGCGCGTTCCATCTGGGGCTGGCCCTGGTGCAGCTGGCGGCGGCGTTCACGGCGTTCGCGGGTCAGCGGGTGGCCGGCGGGCTGCTGGCCGTCGCCACCACCCTCACCTTCGCCACCGTGCTGCAAGCCATGATCAGCGTCGGCAGCCACACCGAGAACCACCGCTGGTTCCAGCACGCCGAACGGGGCACGGCGACCTTCGACAACGTCTTCCTGAGCAGCCTGGGCATGTTCCCGCTGACCGTCATCGCGGGCATCGTGCTGCTCGCCGGGATGCGTTCCTGGCCGCGCCAGAAGCCCAGCGACCCGCCGATGCGCCCGGCCGGGAAGGCCGGTGTGGCGGGCGGTCTGGTGCTCGGCGCGATGGCGCTGCTCCTCGTGGTCTGGCATGGCTACATGCTGGTGGAGGGCGGCAGCGAGTTCTTCGCCATGTTCTACTTCGGCAAGGGCGGCGGCCTCGGCGCGCTGCTGGGAATGGCCGCCGGCTGGTCCGCCTTCTTCTTCCTCGCGCTGACCGTGCCGGCCGTGCTCAGCAGCCTGATGCGTGGCCCCGCGGCCCGCGGGCTGGCCATCGGGCTGGCGGTGGTGTCGCTGCCCGGCGCCGTGCTGTCGGTGATCGGGATGGCCATCAACCACAGCCTGTTCGAGCTGTCCGGCGCCGTGCCGGGCATGGACCTCATCAACCAACTCCAGCTGGCACTGGACCTGTTCGGGTCGGTGGCGCTGCTGGTCCTGATGGGCCGCGGTGAGCCGGTCGCCCCCGCCTGGTACCCGCCGTCGCAGGCACCGCGGTTCGCCGTCCCCGGCTTCGTACCGCAGCCCGGCATGCAGGCCCCGCCGGTCTGGCAGCCGCCCGCCGGACCGGTGCCCCCGGTCAGCGGCCCGCCGATGCCGCCGGCCGGTGCCCCGCCGATGCCGCCCGGCACCCCGCCGCCCCCGCAGGGCGGCTTCGGGCCGCCGCAGTACTGACCGGGCGCGTACGGCAGCCGAGGCCGTACGCGGAAAACAACTGGGGGCGGCGGCCCGCCGGTTGATACGGTGCGAGGGCGCGTGCCCGAGCGCGCTCACCGCCGGACGAGGGAGGTTGATGACTATGGCCCGCCAGACGCTTCATCAGCATGCCCTTGTCCGGGCCGCCGCCTGAGCGGGATACCCGCGCGGAACGCCTGAGTGTCCGCCGTCCCGAGCGCGGCCCGGTCGTCGACGAACGACCAGGAGTCACGCGTGTCTTCCTCTTCTTTCTCTCCCTTCTCTGATTTCTCCTCTTCCCCTGGCTCCCCGGACTCCCCGGACTCCGTCCTTCCGTCGAGCGGCGCCGAGCTGTGCACCGCTCGGCTGCTGCTGCGGCCCTGGTCCGACGGTGAGCTGGCCGCCGTGCTCGACGGGACGCGGCAGCCGCACTGGGCCGCGGACTTCCCCGCCGACGGTGACCGGGTCATCGCCGGCTTCGTCGCCGGGAACCCTGACGCGCGCGGCGTGTTCGGCCAGCGGCAGATCCTCGAACGGGACGGTGGCCAGGTGGTCGGCGCCATCGGGCTGTTCTGGCCGCCGCGTGAGGGGGCGCTGGAGTTCGGCTACGGCGTCGTGCCGTCCCGGCGGGGCCGTGGCTATGCCGCCGAGGCCGCCCGCGCCCTGGTGGCGTTCGCCCTCACGGCGCCGGGTGTGCACACCGTGTGCGCGGACGTCGAGCTGTCGAACCCGGCGTCCTGCCGTGTCCTGGAGAAGGCCGGGCTGGTGCGCTGGAGCAGCGATGAGCGGCTCGCACGGTACCGGCTGACGGCGCGGGGGCCGGCGCCGGACGGCGGTACCGGAACCGGCACCCGCACCGGCTGACGGCCGGTCCGCGCCGACCCGTCCGCCGGGCCCGTTCCCAGGGTCCGGCGGACGGGTCGGCGTGCTCACGGGGCAGGTGGGGCCGGGGTCCGTGGGCCGGGAGGTGAGCCGTTGCTTACTGCCGGTTTATGACCCCTTTGTGCAGGATGGATACCCCTGTCAACTGTCCTGTGCGTTCAGGCATGTGAGGAAGGATCAGTCGTGCGTTCACCTCTTGTCCCGGTACCGGGCGTCGTGCCTGTTTCACCGGCCCGTCGGGGCTGAGCGCCGTGGCGACCGCTCCCCAGGCCCCCGCTTCCCCGGCGCCCACGCCGGTGACCCCGCCCCCGGTGCCCCCCGTGCCCCCGGAGCCGCCGCGCCGTCCGGCGCCCTGGCTGCGGCCGACCATCCGGATACGGCTGACGCTGCTGTACGGCGGCATGTTCCTGATGGCCGGGGTCGTGCTGCTCGTGCTCATCTACATCCTGGCGGCCAAGACCCTCAAGGAGGGCACCCCGGAGTTCCGGATCTTCGGCACCAACCTCCGGGTGGGCAACGGCAGTTGTCCCGGCCTGCCGTCGCTCGGCACGGTGGGTGAGATCAACGCGGCGATCAGCGAGTGCATGCACAACCAGCGCGAACTGGCGCTGCATACCTTCCTGAACCGTTCCCTGGCGGCCTTGCTGGGTTTGACGGTGGTGGCGTTCGCTTTTGGTTATGCGATGGCGGGGCGGGTGTTGTCGCCGTTGGGGCGGATCACGCGGACGGCGCAGCGG
>NZ_JBSFJF010000078.1:0-29312 GCF_053597915.1 Streptomyces sp. NPDC001219
TCAAACTCCCGTCGTTCGCCCGAAGGGCGGCCCCGCGGCGTCTGGTGCGTGCGATCGCAAGGCGGAGGGTCGCCCCGATACTGGGTGTATCGGGGCGAACCCGACAACGCAGCATGGGGGTCCCCCCGCGCCCTTTAGGCGTGGGGGAGTGCGTGCCAGACGCCGCGGGGCAGGCGGGAGTTTGACGACAGGTCCTAGAGCGGTCCGGCGCCGGTCCGCCCGGAAAGGGCGGAGTGCGGGGGCCGATGGCGGGGGCTGATAGAACGCTGGGTATGGCGCGTTGGGAGAACGGTCCGGGGGTCCTGTACGGGGTGGGGGACGGTATCGCGGTGGAGATCGCGGCGTCGTACCGTGCCCGCGCGCGGGGGCTGTTGGGGCGCGACGGTGTCGAGGGGGCGCTGCTGCTCACCCCGGCGAGCGGGGTGCACACCTTCCGGATGCGGTTCGCGATCGATGTCGCCTATCTGAGCCGGGACTTCACGGTGCTGGCCGTCCGCACCATGCGCCCGGGGCGGCTGGGGCTCCCCCGCCCGCGCGCCCGGCACGTGCTGGAGGCGGAGGCCGGGGCGATGGCGCGCTGGGGCCTGCGCCCCGGGCTGCGACTGGACGTCGTGCCCCTCCGCTGAGGGCTGCCCGCGCGCCTCCCGTCCGGTATCAAGTTGCCGCCGGGCGGCGGGGAATGGTCCTATGCGCGGCATGAACGCGACACCTCCGCCCGCGCACCTGCCGCCGACCGGCCCCGGGTTTCCGGCGGGCCCGGCGCATCCCGGGCCCGCGGCGTCCCGCGGCCCGGCGCCGGGCGTCATCGGCAGCCCGTGGCTGCGGCTGCTGGCGCTCCTGCTCGACACGGTGCTCACCGCCGCCGTGCTGACCCTGGTCACCATGGGCGTCGGCCTGGCCGTCACCTTCGGCGGCAGCACGGACAACACCCCCTTCTACGTGCCCGCTCTGGTGGCCCTGGCGCTGCTCTTCCTCTACTCGCCGCTGCTGACCGCCCGTTGGGGCGGCACGCCGGGCAAGCTGCTGTGCGGGCTGAGCGTGGTGCGGCTCGCCGACGGGGGCCCGCTCCCCTACGGGAACGCCCTGGGGCGGCATCTGGCCCACCTGGGGATGGCGCTGGTGCCGGTGATCAGCCTGCTGGACCCGCTGGCCTGCCTCTGGGACCGGACACTCCGCCGGACCCTGCACGACAAGGCGGCGGGCAGCCTGGTCATCCGCCGCCACAGGCGGCCGGCCCCGGCGACCGCCCCGCCCCCGCCCCCCGTCACGAGGCCCGCGGGAAGCTGACCTCCACCCGGCGGTTCTTCTTGCGGCCTTCCTCGGTGCTGTTGTCGGCGATCGGGTACTGCTCGCCGTAGCCGCGGATCTGGAAGCCGGCGGACGGGCCGAGGTCCTTGGCCAGCTCCTGCTGGACGGCGCCGGCGCGCTTCTTGGACAGCACCAGGCCGTGGCCCGACGAGCCCAGGTTGTCGGTGAAGCCGAAGACCCGCAGGTTGGTGGCGTTCTGCTTCCTGGCCTCGGAGGCGATGGTGCCGATCCGGGACAGCGCGTCCGACGACAGCTTGGCGCTGTCCTTGCCGAAGAGGACCTCGGCCTGGAGCGCGAAGGTCACGTTGTCGTTGGTGTCCTGGCGGCGCTCGGAGCCGTCGTCGGCCTCGACGATCGACTTGATGTTGAGGACCTTGGACGGGGCCAGCTTGGCGCCCTGGACCATCCGCAGATCGGGGTCGTCGGGGTCGACGCGCACCGGGGGGCTGGAGTCCTCGGTCACGCCCGGCGGGTCGGCATGGGCGACGGGGGCCGTCAGAGCCGCGGTGAGCAGCAGTGCGGCGGCGGTGGCGGCGGCGCGGGGCGCCCGGAGCGTGCGGCGGCCGCGGGGCATCTGGGTCGCGGTCATCGGGCTCAGTCCGTGATCCGCACGCTGGCCGGCGGCAGGGTCGGCAGCTGGAAGTCGACCTCGGTCACCTTGGCCGGCGGCGCCGGGAACTGCGCGAAGACCGGCCGGCTGGCCCCCGGCATCAGCCCGCTGAGGCCGGTGGTGCACAGGCATTCGCCGTTGGTGTCGCGCAGCACCAGGTAGCGCTTCTTGCCCGCCTTGTCGACCAGGGTCGCCCCGGAGATGGAGGAACGGGAGCGCACCTCGGTCTCGTTGGAGCGCCAGTCGATGGCGTTGAAGGCGCGGGTGCCGCGGTTGGTGACCGTGCCGTTGACGGTGACGAAGCCGCCGGAGTCGCGGACGACGGAGTGCAGGGTGACCACCACGCCGTCCGGCCCCTTCATCTCACCGATCACCTTGTCGGAGTCGGCCGCCGGGCTGCCGGGGCCGCTGTCCTTGGGGGCGTTGCTGCGGGCCGGTGGCTTGTCGCCGTCCGACGACTTCGCACCGCCGCCGTCGCCACCACAGCCGACCACGACGAGCGCGAGGGCGACCGCGCTCGCCATGGCGACCGCTCCCCTGGCGGCCTTCGTGGTGCGCCGAATGCTCATGGGATGCGATTCCTTTGATCGTCGTCGGGTCGTCTCAAGGGAGTGGTCGGGGTGCGGGCGGTCAATGGGCGAGGTGTACGGAGAACAGGTCGGCGGCGTCGGGCAGTTCCTGGAGGTGGCGGGGGTCGAGCGTCCAGCGCCTGCCGTCGCAGGTGAGCTCGACGGGGGCGGCGTCGTCGTCCTCGCCGTCCTTGCCGCCCTTGCCTCCGTCGTCGTCCTTGCCGCCCTTGTCGTCCGTCCCGCCGGTGTCGCCCGTTCCGCCGGTGTCGTCCGTGGCGGGGTCGAGGGTGCAGCGGGGGTCGACGACCGAGGTCGCCTCGGCCGACGCATGCGCGCTGCTGGTCGCCGGGATGACCGAATCGCCCACGGTGCGGTGGGTGGTGACCTGGACGGCGAACGAGGTGGGCCAGGAGTCGGGGGTGCAGCGGGGGCCGGAGAGCCGGGCGCCGTTGCGGCCGGCGAACCAGCTCGCGCTCTCGCAGGCCTCCGGGGACAGGACGCCGCGCCCGTTCAGCAGCTCCTTCCAGGCCGTCGGATCGGTGCGGTAGCTGCCGTCGCGGAGGCCGTCGAGCACGCCCTTGCGCAGCAGTTCGCGGTACTTCTGGCCGGCGGCGAGCGCGGCCGCGTCGGCGGCGGTCTGCGCGCCGTTACGGGTGGCCGCCGCCTGTCCGACGGCGAAGAACGCGAGCGCGAGGAAGAGCAGGCCCGCGACCGCGACGATGTAGAGCGGGAAGGCCTGCCCTGCGTCGCGCCGGCGGCTGCGTGGGGTCGTGGCCGGCACGGTGATGGCGGTGCGGGCTAAATGCCGACGACGTCGGAGATCTTGTTGGCGATGGCGTTGGCGATCTGGCTGCCGAAGTCCGTGGTCGACAGGACCAGGACGATCGCCACGACCACCGCGATGATGCCGAGGTACTCGATCGAGGTCTGTCCCCGGTCGTTCCCCAAAACCCGCTTCGCCATCGTCTTCCCCTCCATGGGCGGCCGTACCGCTCTGGTCCGGCTGGTCTGTCCCCGTGGTGCCGGTGCGCTCGACCGCGCTCACGACACCAGAAAAGTACGCCGGAACAGCGTGCCCGGAACAGGGATTCCCTACCCCGTCCTCTTTCGGGGACCCGGATGACAGGCACAACGTCGCATTTCGGCCACTCGGTCGCACTCTACCCACCCCCGCTCCCCCTCCGGGACCGCATCCCGTTCCGTCACCCATGCAGACCGGACAATCCTTCCGCACCATAGTGCGAGCGCAACCGTCCGCCCACCCACTGTGACACAACTCGTTGCTGTTGCGAAGGAGTTGACGGGAAGCCGGCCCCTGCCGCACTCATCCGGCCGAGTGCGGGGGCGCCGCGCCGGACGGAACGGCGCCGTGCGGGTCCGCCCACCCGGAGATGTGCATCCGCAAGGGGCGTCACCTGCCCATCAGGGAGCCGAAGTTGGTGCCCGAGCCCAGGAAGAAGCCGGCGATGAGCAGGATCATCGTGGCCGGAACCATAAAGGTGGTGACGACCATGGTGGCCTTGGGGACCGCGCGGGCGGCCCGGCGCCGGGCGTTCTGGGCATCGGTCCGGCGCATGTCGTCGGCGATCTGGATCAGCGTCTCGACGATCGGCGAGCCCAGTTCCTCGCCCTGCTGGAGGGCGGTGACGAACTGTGCGACCTGTTCGGAGTCATTGCGTTTGCGCAGTTCCTCGAAGGCCGCCCGGCGGCTGACGCCCATGTCCATCTGCCGCAGGGTGATCCGGAGTTCGTCGGCCCAGGGCCCCTCGTACTTCTCCGCGACCCGGTCCAGGGCCTGGCGGAAGCCCAGGCCCGCGCTGACCACGACGGCCAGCACATCGAGAAAGTCCGGAAGAGTGCGTTCGATGGTGTCCTTGCGCTGACGGATGGCGGCCCAGATGCCGACCTCGGTCCAGAAGAGGCCGAAGAGCACCATCAGCACACCGAGCAGCGGCTGGCCGCGCAGGAACATCACCAGCGCGCCGAAGAAGCCGAGGGCCCCGTAGACGGCGCGCCGGGCGGCGTACCGGTCGACGGTCAGCCCGCCCGGATTGCCGGCCAGGTCGATACGGCGGCGGACCCGGGCGGTGCGCTTGTCGCCCATCAGCCGCAGCACCAGCGGCGCGTAGCGCATGCCGGTGCGGTCCACGGCCGAACCGACCACCGTGGTGCGGGTCGCGCCGACCTCCAGGGACAGCGCCAGGTCGGGCGGCAGCCGGGCCTCGCGCCGGTAGAGCGCGACACCGCAGCAGACACCGGCGACCGAGAGGGCGAAGGCGAGGGCCAGCAGGATTCCGAGTGTCATGGCGATACCGATACCTAGACGTCGATCTTGGAGAGGCGGCGGATGAAGAAGAACCCGAGCCCGTAGAGGACGAAGGCCACCACCACCGCGAGCTGACCGAGGAAGGAGGAGGTCATCCGGTCGATGGCGCCCGGGGCGATCCGGTTCATCAGCAGCAGGGTGCCGATGCCGAGCAGCGGGACGACGTAGGCGGTGACCACGACCTGGGAGAGCTGGGTGCGGACCTCGCGCCGGGTCTCCTTGCGCTCCTCCAGGGTCTTGGTGAGGTTGCGCAGCGAGCCGACGACGGTGCCGCCGGCCCGGTTGGCGAGCACCAGCGTGGTGACCAGCACGACGAGTTCCCGGGAGGGCAGGCGTTCGGCCAGCTCGCCGAGCGCCTCGTCGATGGAGTGGCCGACGGCGAGCTTGTCGGAGACCTTGGCCAGCTCCTCACCGGCCGGTGCCTCCAGCTCCTCGGCGGCCATGCCCAGCGCCGTCCGCAGCGCCAGGCCGGCCTGGGTGGCGTTGGCGAGGATGCGGGAGAGTTCGGGCAGCTGGTTGATGAACCGCTCGATGCGCTTCTGCCGCTGCCAGTTGAGGAAGGCGAACGCCGCCCAGACGGCGACCAGCGCGGCGATCGGGCCGAAGAACGGGGCGAGGACGGCCTGGGCGACCAGCCACAGCGCGAGGACCGTGCCGAGCATGTAGACGAGGAACTCGCCGGGGGTGACGTCCAGGCCGGTGGCGGTCAGCCGCAGTTCGAGGCGGCGGCCGAGGCGGGTGCCACGCAGCGCCCGGTCGACGGACGGGAAGCGGCGCCGCCGTCCGGACTCCGGCAGCCCCCGCTCGTCGGCCAGCCGGTCGACGATGGCCTGCCGCTGGGCGCGCCCGGTGGCGTACGTCCGGACGCCGGCGATCGCGAGCAGCCCGCCCAGCAGCGTGGCACCGATGGCGAGCAGGGCGAGGGGGTTCCCGCCGGTCATGAGAGGGCCTTCCGGGTGGCGAGTTGGTCGTCGTGGGTGGCGACGCCGAAGGCGGGCGGGGTGGGTTCGCTCGCCATGAAGAGGCGTTCGGCGACCCGGCGGGGCAGCGGGAAGTAGCGGAACCGGCCGTGCACGATCCGGTCGGCGCCCATCGGCTCGGCGTCGAAGCGGGCGACCGTGGCGATCCGGTAGTCCTCGTGGCCGCGGGAGTCGAGGATGGCGATCTCGCTGATCCGGCGGGAGCCGTCGGCGTGCCGGGTGAGCTGGACCAGGCAGTCGACGGCGCTGTTGATCTGGTCCCGCAGCGCCTCGAACGGGATCTTGACGTCGGACATGGACGCCAGGGTCTGCAGCCGCATCAGGGCGTCCTCGGCGCTGTTGGCGTGCACGGTGGCGAGCGAGCCGTCGTGGCCGGTCGACATCGCCTGGAGCATGTCGAGGGTCTCGCCGCCGCGCACCTCGCCGACGATGATCCGGTCGGGGCGCATCCGCAGGGAGTTGCGCACCAGGTCGCGGATGGTGATCCGGCCCTTGCCCTCGACGTTGGGCGGCCGGGACTCCAGCCGGATGACATGGCTCTGCTGGAGCTGGAGTTCGGCGGCGTCCTCGACGGTGATGATCCGCTCGCCGTCCGGGATCAGGCCGGAGAGCGCGTTGAGGAGGGTGGTCTTGCCGGCGCCGGTGGCACCGGAGACGACGACGTTGAACTTGGCCCGTACCAGCCCCGCAAGCAGCATCAGCATCTGCTCGTCGAGCGTGCCCATGCCGATGAGTTCGGCGAGGGTGTAGGCGCGCGGGAAGCGGCGGATGGTGAGGGTGGCGCCGTTCAGGGCGAGCGGCGGGATGATCACGTTGACGCGCTCACCGGACGGCAGCCGGGCGTCGACCATCGGGTTGGACTCGTCGACCCGGCGGTTGACGGTGGAGACGATCCGTTCGATGGTCTGCATCAGCTGCTCGTGCGAGGCGAAGCGGACCGGCAGCAGCTCGACCCGGCCGGCCCGCTCGACGTACACCTGGTCCGGGCCGTTGACCATGATCTCGGTGATCGAGGCGTCTTCGAGCAGCGGTTCCAGCACGCCGAGGCCGAGTGCCTCGTCCACCACCCGGCGGATGAGCTGGGCGCGTTCGGCGGTGGAGAGGACCGGGCCCTCACGGCTGATGATGTGGCCCAGGACGCGTTCCAGCCGCGAGCGCCGCTCGGCCGCGGCCAGCGAGGACATCTCGGCGAGGTCGATCTCCTCCAGCAGCTTGGCGCGGTAGAGGGCGACCATATGGCTGTCCTCGCGCGCCTCACCGGCCGGTTCGGGTGCGACGATCCGGGATTTCAGGCTCATCGCGGGGGTGCTCCTTCGTACGTGTCCGCGGCGCGGAGGCCCAGGGCTCCGGGTTCCTGCGGCCGGGGCATGGTGGCGGTGCGGCTGGCGGTGCCGAAGTCGTCGACGCCGGGAATGATCGACGGGATCGGCACCCGCGCGGTCGCGCTGACCTCCGCGCCCCCGCCGCCCACCGAGATGCGCGCGCGCTCCGCGACCCAGTCGCTCATCGCGGACCGCCCGGCAGCCTCCGGGCCGGTCTCCCGGTCGGCCTCGTCCATCGAGGCGGTACGGGCCGCGGCGCGCGCTCCGGTCCCGGCCTGCTGGACGGTGTAGGCCGCCAGGCCGAGCTGGACCACGGCCAGCCCGACGACCAGCAGGATCGGCAGGAAGCCGAGGAACTCGATGGAGGCCTGGCCCCGGTCGCGGCCGTGGCCACGGAGCCGGGCGGGCAGACGGGGGGCGGTCATCCGGTGTCCTCCTTCACGGCGCCGGCCGAGCCGGTGACGCGCCACGGGTAGCTGCCCGCGCCGGGGAAGAGCACCGGGACGTCGATGTGGACCGTTGCCTTCCACAGGCCCGACTCCGTTCCGCAGGACGCCGAGGCGGCCGCGCGCCAGGCGCTGGGCAGCTGCTCCTCGGCGGCGGCGCGGCAGGCGCCCTCGCCGCCGCCCTCGGTGGCGGTGGCGGCCCGCGCGCCGCGGTCGGCGGCGTGCGCGGCGAGCGAGTAGGTGTACCCGACCAGCACCAACTGCCAGAGCAGGACGAGGACCAGCAGGATCAGCGGGAGCAGCCCCATGAACTCCACGGCGACCTGTCCCCGGTCACCGCCCCGCGGGCGCCGCATCGCTCAGCCCTCCTCGTACGGGCCGGACGGGTCGAACGGCCCCGGACCGCCGGACGCCGCACCGGGGCCGCGCCGCGCACCGAACCGGGCACCGGCACCCGGCGCCGTCCCGGAGGCCGGCCCCGATGTCTGACCCGGAATTCCCCCGGAACCGGGAGCCGCCCCCGGCGCTATGGCCTTGCGCTTGCGCCCGGTCAGCGTCGGGCGGGCCCGGTGGCTGCCGCGACCCTGCCGTACGGACGGCGCGTCGACCAGGCCGAGTTCACCGGCCAGCGCGCACAGCGCCTGCTTGACCGTGGACCGGCTGTCCAGATCCTGCATCCGGCCCGCGTCGACACAGGGCTGGAGTTCCTTGAAGGCGGCCGGCACATGGGTGCGGGCGACCTGGGTGCCGGTGGCCTTGGCGACCAGCGGCGGCTGGATCTCGGTGTTCCGGGTGAGGCGGTTGACCACCGTCGTGGTGTCCTCCGCCTTGCGGATCTGGAGCCGGTCCCAGAGCCGGACCTGCCGCTTGGCGGCCCGTACGGCCACCACGTCCGGGGTGGCCACCAGCAGCGCCAGATCGGCGAGTTCGACGGCTGCGGCGTTGGCGGACTGCATCTGGGAGCCGCAGTCGACCAGCACCACCTCGTAGCGGGAGCGCAGCGCGCCGATGATCTGCCGGGCCGCCCGGTCGTCGACCTCCTCGCCGCGCTCCCCCTCCTCGGGCGCCAGCAGCAGGCCGAGGCCGGTGTGGTGGTCGTGCACGGCGTCCTGGAGAACCCGTACGGAGATGTCCTGGATTCCCGCCAGGTCGACGACCGAGCGGCGGAACTGCACGTCCAGGTAGGAGGCCACGTCACCGGACTGGAGATCGAGGTCCACCAGCGCGACGCTGCGCCCGGCGGCCCGCGCCGCGAGCGCCAGCTGCACGGCGGTGACGGTGGTGCCGACCCCGCCCTTGGCGCCGGTCACCGTCACCAGCGTGCCGGCCGGGCCGGGGGCCGCCTCCGGGGCGCCCCCCAGGTGGACCCGTACGCCCGTCGCCCACTGGGCGGCGGACTGCACCCGGGCGGCCAGCTCGTCGTAGCCGAGCGGCATCCCGACGACGCCCCGGGCTCCGGCATCCATCGCCGCGGAGAACAGCGCGGGCCCGGCATCGGTGGTGATCAGTACGACGCCGACGGCGGGGAAGCGCAGCGCCACCTCGCGGATCAGCTCCAGCGCCGGTGCCGGCCCGATCCGTTCGTGGACGAGCACGACCTCGGGGAGCGCCTCCACGGCGGACGGCTGGCCCCCTGCGGGCGCGCCCCCGGCCGGTGCGCCGGTCCCCTGGGCGGCGGCCAGCGCGTGGAGCAGCGCGGCGGAGTCCGCGACGGCGGGGGCGGGTTCGGCGTCCGGAAGCTGGCTGAGCAGCGAGGACACGGCGCGTGCGGCGTCCGGGTCGCCGATGGCCGGGAGGATGCGGATGGTCACCTGAGGCTCCGGGTCACTTGTCTCCGTCGAGGGTGTAGCTGCGCTGGGCGGGCGGGATGGCGTTCTCGCTGCCGGGGGCGAGCAGGGCGAGCCGTACGTGGGAGGCGAAGGACTCGGCGTACGCGACGCGTTGGGCGTCCTGGGTGTTCAGCGCGAAGGTGATCGGGACGGCCTCACCGGCCTGCCGGCCGGCGGTGGTGTCGCCGGGGTCCTTGGCCTCCAGGGGCGTCAGCTTGCCGACGTCGATGACCTGGGCGCCCGCGACGATGACCTTGGAGACCGGCTTGTCCTCGGGGCGCTTGCCCTCGAACGTGGCGAAGATGTTCACCCGGGCACCGGGGTTGATCTTGCCGGCCACACCGGTGGCGGCGTCGATCATGATGGCGATCTCCTGCTGCCCGGTCTTCAGCGCGGGCCGCTCGACGATCATGTCGTCCTGGAGCAGCGACCCCTTCTTCAGCGGGGTCACCGCGATCCTGCCGCTGACCCGGTCCAGGTCGGTCACGGCGGTGGGCGGCAGCCAGCGCTGCGGCATCCGCACCTTTTCGAACTGCCCGGGACTCAGCTCCCTATAGGCCGCGACATCGGTCTTCAGCCGGTACGCCGTCCGCTCCGGGCCGACCTTGGACTCGACGTTCTTGATCACCGACAGCACGCCGACGAACGCGCCGACCGCACAGAGAACCGACAGGAGCAGCAGGATCACTCCGCGGCGCTGGCGTGAGTTCATGGGGGAGGGACCTCGATCGGGACGGGGAGAAGGGGCGGGCGGTCGGACAGGGAACGGGGGTCACCGGGCGGGACCACCCGGCGGACGGCCGGCGGGACCGGCCGGAGTGGCGGGCCCCGGCGGCCCGGTCGGGCTCAGCGCACGCGGGCCACCGTCCGCGGGGTGCCGGGGACGTCAGGGTGGCCGGAAAGGTCCGGCTGACCGGTGGCATCGGGGTGCCCGGCGAAGTCGGGGTGGCCGGGCAGGTCCCACACGCCGGGGGCGCGGGGGGTGTCGGACGCGTAGGGGTTTCCCGGGACGGGGCGGCCGGACCCGTACGGGTTCCCGGGGGCCGGGATGTCGGCCCCGTAGGGGTTCCCCGCCACCGCCTGCCCGCCCGCCGAAAGGTCCGGCCCACGGACGTCCAGCTGCCCGGGTTCACCCCGGCGCCCGCCCCATACGCCCACCACGCCGGGCGTATCGGGCGCATCCGGCACCCCTGGCGACAGGGCGCGCTCCTCCCATGGCGAGGGAGGCGGCCCGGCCGGGGGCGGGGAGGCGGCGGAGGTGGTGGCCGTGGGGAGATCGGGGCTCCCGGAGGGGTCGGGTGCGTCGGGTACGCGAGTCGGGGCCGCCTCCGGAGCGGACGGCGGAGTCGGGGGCTGGACGGACGACGGGGCCGGGAGCTGGGCTGACGACGGGGCCGCCGCCGGGGAACCGCCCGTGGCCGTCATCCCGCCTATGGCCGCCGGCCCCTGGCCCGGGCCGCCACCTCCCGTCGCCCGCTCCCGCGCCAGCGGGGACGCGCAGAACGCACAGCGGTCGCCGAGGAGTTCCCGGCCGCACCAGCCGCACTCCTCGCGGCGTACGGAGGACACCAGCTGGTGCAGGACCGCCACGTCCGGGACGGCCGCGGCGAACTCGATCAGCTTCTGGGTGCCCCACCACCGGGCGGACTCGGCGGGCAGCCGGGTCTCGTACACCCCCTGCACCTGCCAGGCCGGGGCGAGCGCCTCGGTCACCCACTCCGAGGTGAGCTGGCCGCGGGCGACCGCGAGCTCGGTGGCGAAACCGGGCGCCGGCAGTCCGGCCTCGGTACTGTGCCGGTCCAGATGCAGCAGCTGCGGCTGCGGATGGGCCAGCACCGCGAAGTGCGCACCGGGCAGCCAGGACTTCATGTGGGCCCGCAGATCGACCTCGATCCGGTCCAGGCCGCTGACGCTGCCCAGCAGGGCACCGGCGTGAACGTAGTGGGCCAGCAGTCGCGCCGCGCTGGCCAGTACACCGGGGCTGAAGTCGCACAACGACAACTGCCGCAGCTGACGGGCGAGTAAGGCCACGCCCAGCGGCGGCAGGGACAGCGGCACGATGGCGATCCGGTCGCTCTCCAGGACGGCGCGCAGGGTGTGCAGCCGGCGGATGTGTTCCGGCGGGCAGACGGCGGAGTACAGCGCGACGAGATGGCCGTGGTGTTCCAGCACCGCGCTGGTCTCCGTCAGGGCGTCGTCCAGCGGCTGGAGTTGCGGGGCCTGCAGGACGACGGCGGCGGGGGTCCGCCGGTCGGCCGACGGCAGCGCGAGGTCCGGGCTGGTGACTGCAATCGCGGTCGGCACGTCGCTCCCCCACTCCCTCCGGCCGCCGGGGGTCCCGGGACCGCGGATCGGCACAGCTCTGCGCCATCGGCGCCATTCGCTCAGCACTTTATCCACAGAGATACGTCCCAGAGAACACGTTCTGGGCTACTCGTCATCACCATCACCCCACAGGGAAACGGCGGATACCGGCCAGGCGTCCCGCGCAGGAACATCCGCCTCCGCGCGGACCCTTGACAGGCCGATTGGTCTGGACCACGTTGTACGGCACGCACAGAGGCGCCTGAGCACGCATCCGCACACCCCCAACTTCCCCCCACACGGAGGCAGTCGTGGTTCGCGCACGATCAGGAAGACCCGCAGTCAGGCCGGGCACCGGAGCGCCGGGGCGGCTGCTGACCGCACTCGCCGCGGTGGCACTGGCCGCGTCCGGCCTCGTCGGCACGGGCACCGCCCAGGCCTCCGGAAATCACCCCGCCACCTCATCTACGGACTCACCCGCCGCATCCGCCACAATCGCCGCATCCACAACAGCCGTCCCGCGGCACGCCGTCACCGGCTACTGGCAGAACTTCGACAACGGCGCCACGGTGCAGAAGCTCAAGGACGTCGACGACGCCTACGACATCATCGCGGTCTCGTTCGCCGAGGCCACCGGACAGCCCGGCGCGGTCACCTTCCGCCTCGACCCGGCCGTCGGCTACGGCTCCGCCGATGCGTTCAAGGCGGACATCAAGGCGAAGCAGGCGGCCGGCAAGTCGGTGATCCTCTCCGTCGGCGGCGAGCGGGGCGCGGTGTCGGTCAACGACGCGGCCTCCGCGAAGAACTTCGCCGACTCGGTCGGCGGCCTCATGGACGACTACGGCTTCGACGGCGTCGACATCGACCTGGAGAACGGCCTCAACGCGACCTATATGACCCAGGCGCTCAAGGCGCTGCACGAACGGCACGCCGACGTCGTGGTCACCATGGCCCCGCAGACCATCGACATGCAGTCACCGCAGAACGAGTACTTCAAGACGGCGCTCGGGATCAAGGACTTCCTGACCGCCGTCAACATGCAGTACTACAACAGCGGTTCGATGAACGGCTGCGACGGCAAGGTCTACTCCCAGGGCACGGTCGACTTCCTGACCGCGCTCGCCTGTATCCAGCTGGAGGGCGGGCTCGACCCGTCCCAGGTCGGCATCGGGGTACCGGCCTCCGCCCGTGCGGCCGGCGGCGGATACGCCGCTCCGGCCGTCGTCAACGCCGCCCTGGACTGCCTCACCCGGGGCAGCGGCTGCGGCTCCTTCAAGCCCTCCAGGACCTACCCGGGGCTCCGTGGCGCGATGACCTGGTCGACCAACTGGGACGCGGCCAACGGCAACACCTTCGCGAGCCAGGTGGGCGCGCACGTCCACGACCTCCCGTAACCGGCCCCGGACCGTCCCCGTCCCGGGGCATCCCCTCCGGGGTGTCCCGTCCGGGGCATCCCGTCCGGGGCATCCCGTCCGGGGCCGGACGCCGCACCCCGGGTCCCCCGCGCCTTGCGTGCACGGGACCCGGGGTGCGGCTCCTGCCTCAGCTCAGCGGCGCGTGGCCTTCGGCTTCGGCAGCGCACAGCCCTCGGCGTTCAGGTCCAGCTTGTTGCCCTCGCCGAAGCACTTCGGTATCCGGTACGTCTCCTGGGCGTACCCGATGCCCTTGCGCACCGTGGTCTTGCCGTTCTTGTCCACCTCACAGGGGTTGTTGAGGGTGCACTTCTCGCCGCTCTCGTTGCTGGTGTTGTTGATGGCCGTGACCTTGCCGGTCGCGGTGTCGACGACCGGAGAGCCGGACGTACCGCCGATGATCTTGCACTCCGGGGTGTAGCGGACCGAGTCCTTCCAGGTCCACTCGCCCTCCTTGAGTGTGGCGGCGAACCCGTCGATGCCACAGGAGTAGATCTTCTTCCAGTAGCCGGAGACGATGCTGATCTTCGCGCCCTTGGCCGGGTGCTCGGTGGCCAGCTCCAGCGGCTTGATCTTGTACTTCTTCTCGATCTCGGCGTAGGTCGACCCGGTCTCGTAGAACGAGACATCGGTGTCGGTCATCGTGGCGTAGGCGACCTTGGTGGCCTTGATCGTGCCCAGCTTGCCGGCCGACTTGTCCAGCAGGGTGAAGCTGCGGCTGGACGGCTTGTCGACGACGACCTCACCGGCGCCGGGCATCCCGCCCTCCAGGCAGTGGCCGTTGGACATCACCAGTGCCGGGTCGTCCGCCTTCGATCCGGGCATCCGGACGACCGAGCCGGAGCAGTTGCTCAGCGCGACACTGCCGGCGAAGCCCACCGCCTTGGTCTTGTGCTGTGTGGGGTGCCGGTCGCCGTCCTGCGGCGCGGCGTGCGCCGTTCCGACGGTTCCCAGCAGGGTTGCGGCGCCCAGTGCGGCCGTGGCCAGGGTGCCGACGAGAGGTCGGTTCATGTGGGGGTCCTCTCAGCGTCTGTCACCGAAAACCCTGCGCGGGCCTTCGGTTTTGTCGTGCGCATTGTTGGCGACTCGGCACCGCCTGGCAATCAATTTCCGCCCCTCAGGAGGAAGTTGAGGGATTCGCCACGTCCGGGTGGCCGGTTCCGGTGGCCGGTTCGGTGGCCGGTTCGGTGGCCGGTTCGGTGGCCGGTTCGGTGGCCGGTTCGGTGGCTGATTCGGTGGCCGATTCCCGCGCGCCCCACATATGGCCGTCCGAACCCTTGTCACGGCCATGACATCAGCCAAAACTGACGCCGTCGCTTCGCCTCACACCCCACAGGAGACCGCATGCGACCACGTATCCGCGGCGGACGCACCACCGTCCTCACCGCACTCCTCTCCCTCGCACTCGCCGCCCCCATCGCCGCCGCCCAGGCGCAGGACGCCCCCTCGCCCCGGCCCGCCGCCGACTCCGCGGCGAGCACCGAACTCCCCCATCAGTACGAGGTGACGGGCCTCGCCACCCCCGCCCAGCGCACCGCCCTCACCGCGACCGGCGCCACCATCGACGAGGTCCACGCCGACAAGGCCGTCATCACGGCGAACCGCACCCAGGCCGCGGCCGCCCGCCAACTCGGCCACCAGATCCGCAGGTTGCCCGACCCGCCGGCCACCAGGCCCGCGCCCTCCGGCACCAAGGCCAGGGACTTCCCCACCGGCTACGCGAAGTACCACACCTACGACGAGGCCACGAAGGAGATCGACGCCCTCGTCGCCAAGTACCCGGCCCTCCTGAGCAAGCAGGTCATCGGCACCTCCCACGAGGGCCGCGCCCTCCTCGCCCTCAAACTCAGCAAGAACGTCACCAAGGACGAGCAGGAACCCGAGGTCCTCTTCACCGCCCACCAGCACGCCAGGGAACACCTCACCGTCGAGATGGCCCTCTACCTGCTCAACGAGTTCACCTCGAAGTACGGCAGCGACTCCCGCATCACCAAGATGCTCGACTCCCGCGAGATCTGGATCATCCCCGACCTCAACCCGGACGGCGGCGAGTACGACATCGCCTCCGGCTCGTTCCGCAGCTGGCGCAAGAACCGCCAGCCCAACGCCGGTTCCACCAGCACCGGCACCGACCTCAACCGCAACTGGGACTTCAAGTGGGGCTGCTGCGGCGGCTCTTCCTCCAGCCCCTCCTCCGAGACCTACCGCGGCAAGTCCCCCGCCTCCGCCCCCGAGGTCCAGGTCGTCTCGAAGTTCGTCCACAGCCGCAACGTGGGCGGCACCCAGCAGATCAAGACCGCCATCGACTTCCACACCTACAGCGAACTCGTCCTCTGGCCCTTCGGCTTCACCGACGACGACACCGGCCCCGGCATGACCCAGGACGACCACGACGCCTTCGCCACCATCGGCAAGAACATGGCCGCCACCAACGGCTACACCCCCGAGCAGTCCAGCGACCTGTACATCACCGACGGCTCGATCGACGACTGGCTGTGGGGCAAGGAGAAGGTGTTCGCCTACACCTTCGAGATGTACCCGTCCTCCTTCGGCTCGGGTGGCTTCTACCCGAAGGACTCGGTGATCCCGAAGCAAACCACCCGCAACCGCGAGGCGGTCCTCCGCCTCCTGGAGATCTCCGACTGCCCGTACCGGGCGATCGGCAAGGAGGGGCAGTACTGCAAGGGAAGCTGATCCGGCCACTGCCGGGACAAGAGGCGGGCCGCGCCACTGCGGCGCGGCCCGCCGTGTCCCGGACGGGTGCGGATGCGCACGCCTAGAGCAGGTGGTCGGCCTTGCCGGCCTTTATGCCATGAATGAGCGTGCGGAGGGCCTCGCGGGTGTCGGTCACGTAGGCGTGCTCGGCACCCGCTACGGCGATGTAGGCGTTGCCCTGGTCGTCGGTGCCTACGCGGAAGCAGTTGTTGCCTTCGCCGCAGTAGGGCTCTTCCCAGCTGATGTCTCTCATGCGGCCTCCCTAGAGCAAGTGATCCGCCTTGCCGGCCTTTATCTCGCGGATGAGCGTGCGCAGTGCTTCGCGGGTGTCGGTCACATAGGCGTCCTCAGCGCCCGCCACCGCGATATAAGCGTTGCCCTGACCGTCGGTACCTATGCGAAAGCAGTTGTTGCCTTCCGCGCAGTAGGGGTCTTCCCAGGCAATCTGAGCCATGTGGCCCTCCTCAGAGCTGACGGACGATGCGGTGAATAAAGTCCCGAGACTCGCGCGCCCCGAGGGTACGGGCATGCATCCAGCCCATGTGCTCCCGGTACTTGGCGAGCTGAGCATCGGCATGAGTGAATTCGGGACCGTGCGCCGAGTCCAGCTGGACGGTGTCCAACCGCGGCGCATCGCCTTCGGCGTACAGGACGGCATGCCCGGCGCCTGGGAATGCGCCCGCCTCAACAGGGAGCACGCGCACCTCAACGTTCCCCAGCTCGGATACCTCACAGAGGTACTGGAGTTGTTCCCTGGTCACACTGCGCCCACCGAACTGCATGCGCAGGGCGGACTCATGAACGTATGCGACATAGTTGACGGGGTTGTCCCGTTCCAGAATCTGCTGGCGACGCAGCCGGAAGACCACACGTAGCTCCACCTCTGACCTGGGCAGAGGTGGTAGCGCAGCGTCAAAGATGGCGCGTGCGTATGCGCCCACTTGAAGCGGTCCGGGCAAATGCACGGCCTGTTCGGACCGCAGCCGCGTAGCGTGCCATTCCAGCTCGGCGACATCCAGCAGCCCTTGAGGGAGACTTCCCCTGAACTGTTCCCACCATCCGCGCTTACGGGAGTTGGCCAGTTCTGCCAGGGCGTCGACGTATCGCTGGTCCGAGCAGTCGTAGTTGCTGGCGAGTATCCGTACGCGTTCGGGTGAAGTGGAGCGGATACCGGACTCCATATTGGAGACCTTCGTTCGGTCCAAACCGAGCAGGCCGGCCGCGTATTCGGTGGTTCGGCCTGCGGCGAGACGCATCTTGCGCAGCTCAGCGCCCAGGCGCTTCTGACGCTCTGTGGGCGTGGCCCTGGTGGGCATCGACACCCCTCCCCCCACTCGGTGAGGCCAGTCTGCACGACGCACGTGAGACTGATCCAGTTCACGGGAGGCAATGCGTGAGATGAGGTGGCACGTGAGCCACCTATGGCCCTACAGTCAGTAACGCACCGCTCACGCTCCACGTAGTCGGAAGCGCATCGCGCGAGCCTGCCCGCTTTTCCTCCTGCCCTGGGAGGGGCGGGCGCGCGCCAGGGAGACAGGCCACCGGCTGCCGCACATCAACCACCCGCGTTCTCAAGGGAGTTGTTATGCCCACAGCCACGTCCGTCTGCCCGCACCCCCTCGACACCCGCACACCGCGCGTACCGGAGAATCTGGCCTACAGCCTCACCCTTCCCGCCGCGCTCGCCAGTCCGGCCGTGGCACGCTCCGCCGCCCGTACGATCCTGGAAGCGCACGGCCTGTACGACGTGACCGCTGCCGCGATCCAGGTGATCGGTGAACTCGCCGCGTCTGCATGCCTGTTCACACCGTCCGACAGCGTCTACCTGTCGCTGCGCTATCGCAATGACGCGCTGCGCGTCTGCCTTTACGACGGGCACCCGCGCCATACCCACCGCCGTCTTGCGGCCGCCTGCGACGGAAGGCGACGCTCTCAGCTCCTGCTGCTGGCCTGTGTGATGCACGCCTGTGACGGTGAGTGGGGGTTCGGGGAGGGGCAGAAGCCCGGCGATGGGACGCGGTTGTGGGCGGTACTGCCGCGCGAGGGCGCACGGGCGTACGGGCGCGCGGCATGACGTGCAGGGGGCGCCGGATGCCGGGCACCCCCTGCGCGGCAAAGGGACGGGATGTCGCGACCGGCGGCTAGACGACCAGGCTCACCACCGCCGCCACCCCGAACCCCGCTACCGACAGCACCGACTCCAGCACCGTCCAGGACTTCAGGGTGTCCCGCTCCGAGATGCCGAAGTACTTGCTGACCATCCAGAACCCCCCGTCGTTCACGTGCGAGGCGAAGATCGAGCCTGCCGAGATGGCCATGATGATCAGGGCGAGGTGGGCCTGGGACATGCCCTGGCCCTCGACGAGGGGGACGACGATGCCGGCTGTGGTGACGATGGCGACGGTGGCCGAGCCCTGGGCGACGCGGAGGACGAGGGAGAGGAGGTAGGCGAGGACGATGACGGGGAGGCCGACGTGGTGGAAGGTGTCGGAGAGGGCGGTGGCGACGCCGCTGGCCTTGAGGACGGCGCCGAAGACCCCGCCGGCGCCGACGACCAGGATGATGTTGCCGACCGGCTTCAGCGACGCGGTGGAGACGGTCTGGAGGGATGTGCGGGACCAGCCTCGGCGGAGGCCCAGCAGGTAGTACGAGAGCAGCAGGGCGATCGTCAGGGCCACGAAGGGGTGGCCGAAGAACTCGATGACCGAGCGGCCGGGCGAGGGGGCCAGGGCGATGGAGGAGAAGGTCGCCAGGAGGATGAGGAGCAGCGGGGTGCCGATGATGGTGAGGACGGTGGCCAGGGAGACCGGGGCCTCGTGCGCCGTGACGCCGGCCGCGGCCTTCTCGCGGGTGACCGCGGCCTTGGCCTCGTCGGCGGCCTCGACCATGTCCTGGGGGACGCCGACGAAGAGGCGCCTGCCGATCCACGCCGCGTAGGCCCAGGCGGCGAGCACCGCGGGGATGCCGCATACGAGACCCATCAGGATGATCCAGCCCAGGTCGACCCTGAAGAGGCCGGCCGCGGCGACCGGGCCGGGGTGCGGCGGCAGGAAGGCGTGCGTCATGGAGAGGCCCGCGAGGAGCGGCATGCAGTAGAGGAGGATCGACTTGCCGGACCTTTTGGCCGCCGCGTAGACGATCGGGGCGAGGACGAAGATGCCGACGTCGAAGAAGACCGGGATGCCGAAGATCAGGCCGGTCAGGCCCATGGCGAGGGGTTCGCGCCGCTCGCCGGAGAGCTGGAGCAGCCGGGTGCTCAGCACCTCGGCGCCGCCCGAGACCTCCAGGATCGCGCCGAGCATCGTGCCCAGGCCGATGATGATGGCGACGTGCCCGAGGATGCCGCCCATGCCGGTCTCGATCAGGGAGACGGCGTCGGACTTCTGGACCGTGCCGAAGAGTTCGGTGACCGAGAGCCCGGCGGCCAGGCCGACCGCGATGGAGACGGACAGCAGCGCGACGAACGGCTGCAGCCGGACCTTGATGATCAGTACGAGGAGCAGGGCGATGCCCAGGGCGGCGACCGTCAGGAGGCCCGCGGTGCCCGGTATCAGGGCGAGCAGTCCACCGGTGTGCGGTGGTGGTGGGGCGGCCGGGGCGGCGGTCGTGGCGGCGAGGTGCATGGAGGAACTCCGTTGGCAGACAGGGGATTTCCAGGTAGGGGGGACCGCGGCAGGGCGCCCCGCCGGTGCGGGGTGCCCTGCCGTGCGGCAGGTGGTGCGGACGTTCTAACGGCACAGCGGTTGGCTCACTAAGGGCGCGGCGGGTGGCTCAGCTCAGGACGGCGAGGGCGTCGATCTCGATGAGGAGGCCCTTGGGCAGACCGACGTAGACGGTGGTGCGGGCGGCGGGGGCCTCCTTGAGGCCCTGCTCCTCGAAGTAGGCGTTGTAGATCTCGTTCATCTCGGCGAAGTGCGCCACGTCGGTGAGGTAGACGCGGATCATCATCGCGTCGTCCCAGCCGGCGCCGCCCTCTTCGAGGATGGCCTTGACGTTGGCGAGGGTCTGCAGCGTCTGCTCGCGCAGGGTGGGGCCGGCCGGGGTGGGCGCCTGGCCCTCGGCCGCGGGGAGGAAGCCGACCTGGCCCGCGACCTGGAGGATGTTGCCCTTCCGGACGCCGTGGGAGAACTTCGCCGGCGGGGTGGTGTGGGTGGCCGGGGTGAGCGCGGTCTTCTCGGTCATGGTGTTCAGGCTTCCTGTACGGGGTCGGTGGCGGGTACGGCGGTTCCGGAGTACTCCCGGCTGATGGCGTCGGCGGTGCGGCGCACCAGCGGGAGCAGTCGGAGGAGTTCCTCGGCGCTGACGACGACGTTCGGCGCGGAGACCGACATGGCGGCGGCCAGGCGCCCGTCCGCGCCGCGGACCGGGGCCGCGACGCAGTTGATGGACTCCTCGTGGCCACCGAGGTCGGTGGCCCAGCCCTGTTCGCTGACCTTGGCCAGTTCGGCGAGGAACGCCGTGGCGTGCGGGGTCGAACGGGACGTGTAGAGGGGGTAGTCGAGCTTCTCGGCGAGGGCGCGGCGCTCGGGTTCGGGGAGGTCGGCGAGGAGCAGCTTGGCGACCGCGGCGACCGTGATCGCGACGGGTTTGCCGATCCGGGAGTACATCCGGACCGGGTAGCGGCTCTCCACCTTGTCGATGTAGAGGACCTCGTTCTCCTCGTGGACCGCGAGGTGGACGGTGTGCCCGCACTTCTCGTTGAGTTCGACGAGGTGGGGGTGGGCGATCTCGCGTACGTCGAGGTTCTCGGCGGCCTGCTGGGCGAGGGCGAAGAGCCGGGCGCCCAGGCGGTAGCGCTGGTCGGACTGGCGGTAGACGAGGCCGTGTTCATGGAGGGTGCGCAGCAGCCGGAGGGCGGTGGACTTGTGGACGCCGAGCCGGTCGGCGACCTGGCCCAGGTCGGCGGGCCCCTCGGCGAGCAGCGGCAGGATGCTCAGTGCCCGGTCGACGGTCTGGCTCATGCCGGAACCTCGCTTCGCTCGTTCACGCCGGTGCCTCGCTTCGCCCGGCCCCGCCCGCGCCGGGCGCGCACCGCCCGGGGGTTCTGTCGCCTCGCTCGTTCATTGCGTGGGTACCTCCTCCTCGGCCCTGTGGCCGGATGCGTCGGCGTCGGTCCAGCCAGGAGCGAGGTGCAGTCTCTCCCAGGCGGAGTCGTCCAGGGCGGCCAGGCGGTCGGCGTACGGCCGGGCCGGCGGGGTGGCGAGGTCGCCGGGGACGGTGAGGGCGGCGGCGGCCTGGAGGTGGCCGTGCCGGAGGCGGGCGCGGTCCGGGAGGCCGCGGAGGGTGGCGGAGAGGAAGCCGGCGGCGAAGGCGTCGCCGGCGCCGGTGGCCGCCACGGGGTCGACGCGCAGGGCGGGGACGAAGGTGGCGTCGTCACGGCGGGCGCCCGGCTCTCCCGTACGGCGGAAGACGGTGGCTCCGGCCTCGCCCTGTTTGACGACCAGGGTGCGCGGTTCCGGCAGGGCTTGGCGGATGGCGCGGGGGCCGGTGAGGCCCCAGGCGTCCCGGGCCTCGTCGTCGCCGACGAACACCAGGTCGGCGCCGCGTGCGAGGTCGAGCAGCACCTGGGCCCGCGCGGTGTCCCGCCACAGCCCCGGCCGGTAGTTGACGTCGAAGGAGAGGAGCGGGCGCCCGGGGCGGCGGACGGTCAGCTCGCGCAGCAGGCCGAGGCAGCCGGCGGACAGCGCCGCCGTGATGCCGGTCAGGTGCAGGATGCGGCCGGAGTGCGCGGCGGCGGTGTCCAGACCGTCCGCGGTCATGGCGGAGGCGGCGGAACCGGCGCGGTAGTAGGCGACTTCGTGGGTGTCGGTGGCGCGGTCGCCGGCGGTGCGGAAGTAGACGCCGGTGGGGCGCCGCGGGTCGCGGCGGACGTGGCCGACGTCGACGCCGCAGCCGGCGATGGCGGCCAGCAGGTGATCGCCGAAGCCGTCGGTGCCGACCCGGGAGATCCAGCGGGTGGTGTGGCCGGTGCGGGCGAGGGTGCAGGCGACGTTGGACTCGGCGCCGCCGATGGCGCGGTCGAAGGAGGGGACGTCGGCGAGCCGCCCGGGGCGGCGGGGCAGGAAGGTGACCATGGACTCGCCGAGGCAGACGGCATCGACGTCCGGGGCGGGTGCGCCGTCCGGGCCGGTGGTGCCGCTGACATCGGGGGGCTGGATCACGATCGGTTCCGCTCCTTCGCTGCGGTGCGTGCCGGGCCGCGCGCGGCGCGGTCATCCGGTCGTTGCCCGCCGCGTCGTCCACCGTTGACCGGGCAATGCAGCGGATGTTAGACAGCGGTTAGCGATACGCGCAATGAGCGTTGCAGAAGGTGCAACACGATCTTTTGAGGAGGCCCCATGGCCGGCGAACGGCTCGCACAGGGACTCAAGGGACTCACCGACGAACGGGTCGATCACCGCTTCAAGGGACTCCCCCCGGACGCCGACGGCAGCACCGTCGGCGAGCTGGCCGCCGAGCGCCGCAACCTCTTCACCGACGGCTTCACCACCCCCGTCCTCGCGCTCTCCGCCGAGTCGCTGGAGCACAACCTGGCGCTGATGGAGACCTACTCCAGCCGGCACGGCCTGGCCTTCGCCCCGCACGGCAAGACCTGCATGGCCCCGCAGCTCTTCGCCCGCCAACTGGAGCACGGCGCCTGGGGCATCACCGCCGCCGTCCCCCACCAGGCCCGCGTCTACCGCCACTTCGGCATCGAGCGGATCTTCCTGGCGAACCAGCTGGTGGACGCGGCCGCGCTGCGCTGGCTCGCCGCCGAGCTGGCCGCCGACCCCGGCTTCCGCTTCGTCTGCTACGTCGACTCGCTGCGCGGCATCGAGCTGATGGACACCGCGCTGCGCGAGGCCGGCGCGGTCCGCCCGGTGGACGTGGTCCTCGAACTCGGCGCCGGGGAGGGCGCCCGCACCGGCGTCCGGACCGAGGCCGAGTGCCTCGAACTCGCCGACGCCATCGCGGGCGTGGACACCCTCCGGCTGGTCGGCGTGGCCGGCTACGAGGGCGAGGTCCCGGACGCCACCGCCGAGCGGGTGGCCGTCTGGCTGCGCCGGCTGGTCGCGCTGGCCGCGGCGCTGGACAAGGCGGGCCGGTTCGCCGACCTCGACCAGATCGTCGTCAGCGCCGGCGGCAGCGCCTGGTTCGACACGGTCTCCGAGGTCTTCGACGAGCTGCCGGAGCTGTCCGCGCCGGTCCTCAAGCTGCTGCGCTCGGGCGCGTACGTCTCGCACGACGACGGCCACTACCGCCGGCTGACCCCCTTCAACCGCGTCCCGGACGAGGGCGCCCTGCAGCCCGCCTTCCGCCTCTGGTCCCAGGTCGTCTCCCGCCCCACGCCCGAGCAGGCGTTCCTCAACGCGGGCAAGCGGGACGCGGCGTACGACCTGGACCTGCCGCAGGCCCGGGTCGTCCGGTCCGGCCGGGACGGCGGCCTGCGCCCGGCGGACGGGCTCACCGTCACCAAGCTGTCCGACCAGCACGCCTGGGTCACCACCGAGCGGGCCGGCGACCTGGAGGTCGGCGACTGGGTCGGGCTGGGCCTGTCGCACCCCTGCACCTCCTTCGACAAGTGGCAGCTGATCCCGCTGGTCGAGGCGGACGGCACGGTCACGGACTTCATCCGCACCTTCTTCTAGGACCTGCCTGCGGGGCCGTTCGCGGCCCCGTCGGCTTCCCGGGGACCGGAGTTCGGCTCCCGTCCCCGGACGCCGGCGGTGCGCGCCGACCCCCGCGGTGCGCGCCGCCGGCCCCCGTCCCCTGGGCACCGAGGAACGGAAAGAGGCAGGCCCCATGGACACCGTGTTCCGCGACGTGCGCGTCATCGACGGGTCCGGCGGGCCGTCCTACCGCGCCGACGTCGCCCTGTCCGGCGGCCGGATCGCCGAGATCCACCGCGCGTCGGACGGCGGCCGGCGGCCCGGCGCCGCCCGCGTGGTGGAGGGCCAGGGCCTCGCCCTCTCCCCCGGCTTCATCGACATGCACGCGCACAGCGATCTGGCCCTGCTGCGGGACCCCGCGCACGAGGCGAAGGCCGCCCAGGGCGTCACCCTCGAAGTCCTCGGCCAGGACGGCCTGTCGTACGCACCGGTCGACGACCGCACCCTCGCCGAGGTCCGCGCCCAGATCACCGGCTGGAACGGCGGGGGCCCCGGCGACACCTCCGTCGACTTCAGCTGGCGCACCGTCGGCGGCTACCTCGACCGCCTCGACCACGGCTTCGACGGCCGCGGCATCGCCGTCAACGCCGCCTACCTCGTCCCGCAGGGCACCGTACGCATGCTCGCCATGGGCTGGGACGACCGCGCGGCCACCGCCGACGAGCTGGCGCGGATGCGGCAGCTGGTCGCCGAGGGCCTGGAGCAGGGCGCGGTCGGGCTGTCCTCCGGGCTGACCTACACCCCCGGCATGTACGCCTCCGACGCCGAACTGACCGAACTCTGCCGGGTGGTGGCCCGCTACGACGGCTACTACTGCCCGCACCACCGCTCCTACGGTGCCGGCGCCCTCCAGGCGTACGAGGAGATGGTGGCCCTCACCCGCGAGGCGGGCTGTGCGCTGCATCTGGCACACGCCACCATGAACTTCGGCGTCAACGAGGGCCGCGCCCCCGAGCTGCTCGCGCTCCTGGACCGCGCGCTGGACGCCGGTGCGGACCTCACCCTGGACACCTATCCGTACACCCCCGGCTGTACGACCCTGGTCGCCATGCTGCCGAGCTGGGCGAGCGAGGGCGGCCCGGAGGCGATCCTGGCCCGCCTCCGGGACGAGGCGACGGCCGCCCGCATCCGGCACGACATGGAGGTGACGGGCGCCGACGGCTGTCACGGGGTGCCCATCGCGTGGGACACCATCGAGATCTCCGGTGTCGCGGACCCGGCGCTGGCGGACCATGTCGGCAAGACCGTCGCCCGCAGTGCCGCGGAGCGCGGGGAGGAGCCGTGGCGGACCGCCCGCCGGCTGCTGGTCGAGGACCGCCTCGGCTCGACGATCCTGCAGCACGTCGGCCACGAGGACAACGTCCGCCGGATCATGCGCCACCGGGTGCACACCGGCGGCAGCGACGGCATCCTCCAGGGCGCCAAGCCGCATCCGCGCGCGTACGGCACCTTCCCCCAGTACCTCGGCAGGTACGTCCGTGAGCTGGGGGTGCTGTCGCTGGAGGAGTGTGTGGCGCACCTGACGGGCCGTCCGGCCGCCCGGCTGCGGCTCCCCGACCGCGGCCTGGTGCGCGAGGGCCACCGCGCCGACCTGGTCCTCTTCGACCCGGAGACGGTCGCCGCCGGGTCCACCTTCGACACCCCGCGCACCCTGCCCACCGGCATCCCGCACGTCCTGATCGACGGCCGGTTCGTGGTGGCGGACGGCAGGCGCACGGACGTCCTGGCGGGGCGGGCGGTACGGCGGACACCCGGCCGGGGCTGAGGTCAGGCGGGCGGCGGCAGCTCCCCCTCGGCCGCGCGCAGCACCAGCCGCTCGATCTCCGGCCCGCTGCTCGTCAGGTGGGCCCCCAACTCCCGGGCCAGCGCGGTCCGTTCCGGGGTGACCCGGCCCGCGTAGAAGACGACCGGGCCGGTGTAGCGGCCCTCGCTCCGCAGCCGCCCGATGTGTTCCAGACCCTCCCGCGGGTTGGCGCCCCGGGCGATGTCGGAGACGAGCACGGTCGGCGACTCGACGGCGAGGGCGGCGTCCGCGGCCTCCGAGTCCTCGGCGATCCGCACCACGGCGCCCGCCGTCCGGAAAGCGTTGACCAGCGTCTCGTTGTTCCGCGGATGGTCGTCCACCCACAGGAGACGCACCCCGCGCAGCACCGCGTCATCCGCACGGGCGTCCACGGCCCGGGCCGCCTGAGCGGCACCGTACGAGGGCGCCGTGCCGTACTGGGGCGCCGCACCATACGGGGACGCCGCACCGTACCCGGGCGTCGTGCCGTAGGACAGCGGCGGGAGCGACGGGAGATACGGGGCGGGCTCCGGCTGGACGGGAGCCGGGAGTTCGACCCCTTCGCGCAGCCGGCGCAGCAGCTCCTCGGAGCGGGGCAGCGCCACCAGTCCGTCGATCAGCGAGGTGAACTCCTGGTCGGTCACCATCTCCGGGAACCCGCTGGGGAGTTGGCGCTCCAGCCGCCCCAGCGTCTCGGCCCCGGCGACCGCGGTCTGTTCCGGCAGGTCGTGTTCGAGGAGGAAGCGGTTCACCCGGGCCAGCTCGGCCTCGGGGAGCGGCTCCGGCGACCGCAGCAGCCGTCGCACCTGCTGGTACGTACGGAACTCCGCGATCACATCGCCCGCACCGGGCCCCGGCACCCCGGCCACCATCCGGTAGAAGTCGGGGTAGAAGTACTGCAGCAGCAGGGTCCTGACCACCGCCTCCGGCGGGAAGTCCTCCCACATCGGATTGAGCGTCGCCTCCAGCACGAAGCCGTTCACCAGACGCTTGATGCGGCGTGGATTACGGGCCGAGCGCTCCGCGAGCAGGGTGGTCAGCCGCTCGTCCAGGAGCTGGTCGATCCCGACGGCGCGGGCGCACCGGTCGATGTACTCCCGCACGCCCTGCTGGTCGGCGACCGGAATGCGGTAGCTGGTCTGGAAGATCTTTTCCATGAACGCCGAGGCGGCGGGCGACAGATCGCGCAGCAGCCCGTTGGGCGCCAGCGCCGAACGGTCGCAGCCGATCACGAACGCCAGCCCCGGCACGTCCAGATAGACCTTCACCGCCTCGCAGACGGCGAGCACCGTCTCCTCGGAGCAGCGGTCGAGGTCGTCGATGAAGACGACCAGGAGGCGGCGCGGCCGGAACTCGGCGGTCTGTGACCACTCCTCCACCAGGGCGCCGATCGCCTCCCGCATCTCGTTGCGGGCCTGGGAGTTGACGGACAGGCCGCGCCACAGCTCGTCGACCAGGCCGGCCACCCCGAGCGGCCCGGCGGCGACCGTCGTCACGGCCCGTACGGCCCGCAGCAGCGCCCGCCGCTCGGAGATCCGCTGGAGCGCCCGCCGCAGCACCCGCCGGTCGAAGCGCATCAGGACGGACTTGATCAGCCCTTCCAGCGCGTCGGCGCCGGTCGAGGTCCAGGCGTTGTACCAGACGGTGTGCACCTCGGGGGCGTCCGCCAGCTCCGCGTCGACCAGCCGCATCAGGCTGCTCTTGCCCATACCCCAGCCCGCGTCGACGGCGAGCGTGAAGGGGGTGGCGCCGCGGGAGGCGACCAGGAGCCCGGCGAGCCGGCCGGCGGCCCGGCCGGCGCCGAGCTGATCCGCGCCGGGCTCGGCCACCGGCTCGTCGTTGAGCAGCGCGAAGGGACCGTGCAGCGGGGGCGCGACCGGCGCCGGTACGGACGACGGCGGGGCCGACGGCGGGGCGGCCGGTGGTAACGGAACCGAGGTGGGCATGCTCCGGAGCGTAGCGGCGCGGGGCGACGGCCCGCGGGCCGTCGCGAAATCCGCACCACGGCACCCCGCCCGGTCACCGGGCGTGAGGAGGTCCACACCGTCCGCCGGTCAACGTGGGGAAAAACACCGGGCGGCCGCCGATACGCGCCCGTAAGGTGGCGGACATGCAGGTGATCCAGTCAACGAAGCTCGCCAACGTCTGCTACGAGATCCGTGGCCCGGTTCTTGAGGAGGCGATGCGGCTGGAGGCTGCCGGTCACCGCATCCTCAAGCTCAACACCGGCAATCCGGCGGCGTTCGGCTTCGAGTGCCCGCCCGAGATCCTGGAGGACATCCTCCGCACGGTCGGCACGGCACACGGCTACGGGGACGCCAAGGGCCTGCTCTCCGCCCGCCGCGCGGTGATGCAGCACTACCAGACCCAGGGCATCGACCTCTCCGTCGACGACATCTACCTGGGCAACGGCGTCTCCGAGCTGATCCAGATGTCGATGCAGGCGCTGCTGGACGACGGCGACGAGGTGCTGGTCCCGGCCCCGGACTACCCGCTGTGGACGGCGTCGGTCTCGCTCTCCGGCGGCACCGCCGTGCACTACCGCTGCGACGAGCAGGCGGACTGGATGCCGGACCTCGCCGACATCGAGCGCAAGGTCACCGACCGCACCAAGGCCATCGTCGTCATCAACCCCAACAACCCCACGGGTGCCGTCTACGACGACGAGCTGCTGCACGGGATCGCGGAGATCGCCCGGCGGCACAACCTGATCGTCTGCGCCGACGAGATCTACGACAAGATCCTCTACGACGGCGTCACCCACACCCCGTTCGCCTCGCTCGCCCCTGACCTGCTGACCCTGACCTTCAACGGGCTGTCGAAGTCGTACCGGGTGGCGGGCTACCGCAGCGGCTGGATGGCGGTCTGCGGCCCGAAGGCGCACGCCTCCTCGTACATCGAGGGGCTGACGATCCTCGCCAACATGCGGCTGTGCGCCAACATGCCGGCCCAGCACGCGGTCGCCACCGCCCTCGGCGGCCGGCAGTCGATCAACGATCTGGTGCTGCCCGGCGGCCGGCTGCTGGAGCAGCGCGACACCGCGTACGAGCTGCTCACCCAGATCCCCGGCGTCAGCTGCGTCAAGCCGAAGGGCGCGCTGTACGCCTTCCCGCGGCTGGACCCCAAGGTCTACAAGGTCAAGGACGACCGGCAGATGGTGCTCGACCTGCTGCGCGAGGAGAAGATCATGATCGTGCACGGCACCGGCTTCAACTGGCCGGAGCCCGATCACTTCCGCCTGGTCACGCTGCCCAGCAAGGACGATCTGGCGGACGCCGTCACCCGGATCGGCTCCTTCCTCGACGGCTACGGGCAGTACTGACCCGGAGCAGCCCTCTGTAAGAGCCACAACTTTAGACCGTGTCCAAGCTAGGATGGTCTCCTGAACGTTTTCAGGAGGCCGTCCCATGTACGAACCGATCCGCACCAAGTCGGTCCACACCATGGCCGCCGCCCCGGAGGTCCCCCACCGCTCGCGCGAGCAGGAGCTGGACATCCGGCTCGCCGGTCAGCTGACGGCGCTGCTCACCGTCACCGATGAGCTGCATGCGCTGGCGACGCGGACGGACGGCGGCGCGCCGCAGGACACCGGGCTGGACGGCGCCGCGCTGGCCGCCGCGGCCGAGCGCATCGCCGAGCAGGTCACGCGGCTGAGCGGCGGCCACCATCCGCTGCGCGCCGAGCCCACCGACGGCGGCGCCCCGCCCCGGGCCGAGGCCCTCCGGCAGCGCGCCCACACCCTCGCCGGGAACGCCCTGGCGGTCGCCACCACCCGCGGGGACACGGCGGCCATGGAGCTGGCCACTGAGCGGATGGCGGCACACGCCGGTCCGCTCCGGGATCTCGCCACGGCGTGAGCCCCGGGCGCCGGTGCCGGCCCGCCTCACCCGACCGGCCCAGCCGGTCCGCACCACATCAGCTCACCCACAGCTACGAGCCGGGGCCCCGCACGTCCTGTGCGGGGGCAAGAAAGCGCCCGCCGACCGGAAAGGGGGCGGGGTGCGAGAAGTCTTTGGGAACCACAACTGCAACTCCGATCGACACTAGCACGCACGAGCA
>NZ_JBSFJF010000079.1:0-28793 GCF_053597915.1 Streptomyces sp. NPDC001219
GTGCCCGCCAGGTCGCGCATGTAGAACGCCTGGCGGTAGGTCTCGGGGCGGCCCACCGCGTCGATCACCACGTCGGCGCCGTGCCCGCCGGTGAGCGCCCGGACCGCCTCGACGGGGTCCGTACCACGGGAGTTGACGGTGTCGGTGGCGCCGAAGCGGGTGGCGGCGTCCAGCTTCCGGTCGTCGAGGTCGACCGCGATGACCCGGCGCGCACCGGCGGCCGAGGCTCCGGCGATCGCCGCGTTGCCGACCCCGCCGCAGCCGATGACGGCGACGGTGTCCCCGCTGCCGACCCCGCCGGTGTGCACCGCCGCGCCGTACCCGGCCATCACCCCGCAGCCGATCAACCCGGCCGCCTCGGGACGGGCGTTGGGGTCCACCTTGACCGCCTGCCCGGCGGCGACCAGGGTCTTCTCGGCGAAGGCCCCGATGCCCAGGGCCGCCGTCAGCGCCGTGCCGTCCTGGAGGGTCATCGGCTGGGCGGCGTTGCGGGAGTCGAAGCAGTACCAGGGCCGGCCTCGGCGACAGGACCGGCACCGGCCGCAGGGTGCCCGCCAGGCGAGGACGACGTAGTCGCCCGGGGCGAGACCGGTGACGCCGGGCCCGACGGCCTCGATCACCCCGGCCGCCTCATGGCCGAGGAGGAACGGGAACTCCTCGCTGATCGCGCCGTCCCGGTAGTGCAGGTCGGTATGGCAGACCCCGCAGGCCTGCACGGCGACGAGCACCTCTCCCGGGCCGGGGTCCGGCACCAGGATCGTTCGCAGCTCCACGGGTGCGCCTTGTTTCGCCGCGACGACGGCATGGACTTCGTGTGGCATGCCCCTACCCCTCAGTGTTGCGCACTGCACGACTGGTTGCGCGATGAGAGACATCGTGGAGACGCCGGATCGGCACCGTCAAGAGGTACGGGCCGGCTCTTCGCCACGGACCCCTGACGCGTCCGGACACGGGGGCGGCCGCCCTGCCGGACACGGAAGGCGGGGCCGGAAATTGAAGGGCCGGCATTTCCTGGGACCGCTTGACGCGTCCGCTCCCCAGCTGGATTCTGTTGCGCATAGCGCTCCATCGTGCGCACCGTGAAACTCGATGATGCCGATCAGCAATCAGGGGGGTCCCGTGATTCCTGTCTGCCCGCTCGCCGACCTGCCCACCGGTGAGTCCGTCCGCATCGACACCGCACCTCCGATCGCCGTCTTCCACACCGACGGGCAGCTGTACGCCATCGACGACACCTGCACCCACCAGGACGCCTCGCTCGCCGACGGCTGGGTGGAGGGGTGTCTGGTCGAATGCCCGCTGCACGCCGCGTCCTTCGACCTCCGCACCGGAGCGCCGACCTGCCTGCCCGCCCGCCGGGCCGTGCGCACCCACCCCGTGACCGTCGAGGACGGCATGATCTACGTCCACCGCCCGGCCGCCGAGGAGGGCACCGCCGCATGAAGTCCGTCGCCGTCATCGGGGCCTCGCTGGCGGGCCTGTACGCCGCACGGGCCCTGCGCGCCCAGGGCTACGACGGGCGGCTGGTGATCGTCGGGGAGGAACCGCACCGCCCCTACGACCGCCCGCCGCTGTCCAAGGACTTCCTCACCGGCGCCACCGCCGACCAGGGTCAACTGGCCCTGGCCGACGCCGAGGAGACCGCCGAACTGGACGCCGAGTGGCTGCTCGGCACCCGGGCCACCGGGCTCGACACCCGCGCACGGGCGGTGCTGCTCGACGGCGGCCGGTCCCTGACCACCGACGGTGTGGTCATCGCCACCGGCGCCACCCCACGCCGCCTCCCCGGCCCGGCCCCCGCCGGCACCCACACGCTGCGCACCCTGGAGGACGCCCGGGCACTGCGCGCGGAGCTGACCCGGGGACCGGTCAGGGTCGTGGTGATCGGCGGCGGCTTCATCGGCGCCGAGGTCGCCTCGTCCTGCGCCCGCCTCGGCCATGACGTCACCGTGGTGGAGGCCGCTCCGCTGCCCCTCGTCCCCCAACTCGGCGACACGATGGCCGGGATCTGCGCCGCCCTCCACGCCGACCACGGTGTCACCCTGCACACCGGCACCGGTGTCGCCCGTCTGCACGACGGCGGCGCGGGGCACCGCGTCACCGGCGTCGAGCTGACCGACGGCCGGCTGCTCCCCGCCGACGTGGTCGTCGTCGGCATCGGGGTGCGCCCCCACACCTCCTGGCTCGAAGGCTCCGGGCTCCCCCTCGACGACGGGGTGTGCTGCGACGCGGGCGGGGTCACGCCCCAGCCGCACATCGTGGCGGCCGGCGATGTCGCCAGGCCGGCCGGCGTCCGCGCCGAACACTGGACCGGCGCCACCGAGCAGGCCGCGGTGGCCGTCCGGAACCTGCTCGCCGGCCGCACCGTCGAGGTCCACCGCAGCCTGCCGTACTTCTGGTCCGACCAGTACGGCGTGCGCATCCAGTTCGCCGGCCGGCGGCTGCCCACCGACACCCCGCACCTCGTCGAGGGCTCACCCGACGACCGCAGCTTCCTCGCCCGGTACGAGCGCGACGGGCGCACCACCGCCGTCCTGGCCCTCAACCGGCCCCGCCCCTTCCAGCGCCTGCGCCGCGAACTCGCCCGCGACGGCCAGCCGGCCACCACCTGATCTCCGGCCGGAGGGCGCCGTATGTGGCGCAGCAGACAGCGGACAGCGGATGACGGCGCCGCCGTGCGGTGTTCGGAACAGCGGAACGCCTGCCGTCCGGCGGCGTTCCGCGACCGCGTTCCCTGCCCAGGAGACCTCCACGTGACTGCCCACGCCTCCGCCACCCGAGCGGCCCGTACGCTCTCCCGCCCCTTCGCCCTCGGCAGCCTCACCGTGCCGAACCGGATCGCCATGGCCCCGATGACCCGCGAGTTCTCGCCGGGCGGTGTCCCCGGCCCCGATGTCGCGGACTACTACGCGCGCCGGGCCGCCGGCGGCGTCGGCCTGATCATCACGGAGGGCACCTACGTCCGGCACCCCGCCGCCGGCACCAGCGGCGCCGTCCCCCGCTTCCACGGCACCGACGCACTCGACGGCTGGGGCCGCGTGGTGGCCGCGGTGCACGCGGCGGGCGGGACGATCATGCCGCAGCTGTGGCACGTCGGCATGGCCCGGAAGGCGGGCGCCCCGCCCTTCCCCGACGCCCCGCCGTCCGGCCCGTCCGGGATCGCCCTCGACGACAGCCCGTCCGGGCACGCCATGACCCAGCGGGATCTCGACGACGTCATCGCGGCGTTCGCCGAGGCGGCGGCCGCCGCCGAGCGGCTCGGCTTCGACGGGATCGAACTGCACGGCGCCCACGGCTACTTGATCGACCAGTTCCTGTGGTCGGGCACCAACCGGCGGACCGACGCCTACGGCGGCAGCCCCGCCGCCCGCGCACGCTTCGCCGCCGAGATCGTCGCGGCCTGCCGGGCAGCGGTCGCTCCGGACTTCCCGATCCTCTTCCGGATGTCCCAGTGGAAGATGCACCACTACCAGGCCCGCCTGGCCGAGTCGCCGGAGGAACTCCAGGCGATCGTGGCCCCGTTGACGGAGGCCGGTGCCACCGCGTTCCACTGCTCGACGCGCCGCTACTGGCTGCCCGAATTCGAGGGCTCTGACCTCAACCTCGCGGGCTGGGTCAAGAAGCTCTCCGGCCTGCCGACCCTCACCGTCGGCTCGGTCGGTCTCGACAACGAGGTCATCGGGACGTTCCAGGGCGAACAGGCCGGTGTCGCCGGTATCGACGGTCTGCTGGACCGGCTGGAGCGGGACGAGTTCGACCTCGTCGCCATCGGGCGGGCGCTTCTCGGCGACCCGGAGTGGGCCGCCAAGATCTTCGAGGGCCGCACCGACGCCCTCGTGCCGTTCGACGCCTCGATGCTGCGGACGCTGAACTGACGCCGGGCGCCGCGGTCAGCCCGCGGTCAGCTGGGCGGCCGCGGCGTCGACGGTCTGGGTGAGCAGGGTCGCGATGGTCATCGGGCCGACACCGCCGGGAACCGGGGTGATCAGCGCGGCGCGGGTGCGTGCCGCCTCGAAGTCCACGTCCCCGACGTTGCCCGGGTTGGAGCCGGCGTCCACCACCACGGCCCCGGCCTTGAGGTGCTCGGCACCCAGGAACCGGGGACGTCCGACGGCGGCGATCAAAACATCGGCCTCCCTGGTCACCGACGCCAGATCGGTGGTGCGGGAGTGGCAGTAGGTGACGGTGGCGTCGCGGCCGAGCAGCAGCATCCCCACCGGCCTGCCGAGGATCGCGCTGCGGCCGACCACGACGGCCCGCCTGCCCGCGAGGTCGACGTCGTAGTGATCCAGCAGCCGGAGGATGCCGCCGGGCGTGCAGGAGGCGAAGCCGTCCCGACCGAAGCTCATCGCGGCGAAGGAGTGGCCGGTGACCCCGTCGACGTCCTTCTCCGGGGCGATCGCCTCGAACGCGGCGCGCTCGTCGATGTGCGGCCCGGCCGGGTGCTGGAGCAGGATGCCGTGCACGGCGGGGTCCTGCGACAGCGCGGTGAGGGTGTCGACCAGCTCCGCGGTCGTGGTGGCGGCGGGCAGCGCGACATGCCGGGAGAGGATTCCGGCCTGCGCGCAGCGGTTGCGCTTCATCCGGACATAGGTCACCGAGGCGGGGTCGTCGCCCACGAGTACGGTCGCCAGACACGGGGCCGTGCCGGTCCGTCCGGTGAGTTCCGCCGCGCGCCGGGCGGCCTGTCCGACGAGGTCGCGGGCGAGGGCGCGGCCGTCCATGAGGCGGGCTTCGGGGGACATGGGCTGCTCCTGAGCGTCGTGGTGGATCGCCCAGGCGCGCGGCACGGACCATGGAGGCCGAGCCGCTCCCCGGTGGTACTCCACCCCAGCGCCAGTCACGGCTCGGCGCCCACCCTAATCGACGCCGCACGGTCCGCCCAGGGGCACATCGGCCACGGCAGCCACCCGGCAGGCCGGGCCCGCCCCGGCGCCCGTCGGCGTCCCCTCAGCCGCCCGCCCCTCCCTGGCCGGGTGCGGAGAGCGGCGGTTGGGGCGCGGCGGAGGCCTCCCACTGGCTGAGGATGCCGTCCCAGTCGTGCTGGGCGGCGGTGATGGCATTGGCGTCCCACATGGGCTGGCCCGGCGGCTGGTACTGCTGCTGTTCCTCGTAGCCCCGGTAGTCCTGGTACTCCTGCTGCCCGGCGTAGTTCTGGTACGGCTGCTGCTTCCAGGGCTCCTGCTCGTAGTGCTCCCGTGGGTACTGCTGCGGTCGCTCGCGCCAGACCGGCGGGGAGGCCTCCGGCTGGGGCGTGGGCGGGAGGTTGGCCATCCGGCGGTGCCGTCCGGTGCGGTCCGACGAGCGGGCGTGCACCGTGCGGCTCTCGGCGGACAGCTGTTGTGCGCGGGCCACCAGGAGCCGTACGTCGAGGCCGAGTTCATGGGCCAGGGCGGTGAGGTCCACTCCGCTGTGCCAGCTGCTCATCAGGACGGCGTCGAGGGCCGGCGCCCAGGCCGGTTCGGTGGGCTGGGGCGCGGCCGCCGGGCCCGCCTGCGAGGGCGGCGCGGGAGCCGGGGCGGCCGGCTGCGGGGCCGCCTCCTGCGCGGGCTGCGGCGCCGGGGGTGGGGGCACGGGGTGCTGTGGCGCGGGCTGCTCCGCGGGGGCCGGCTGCGGGGCGGCGGGCTGCTCGGAAGCGGGCTGGGAGAGCAGGCTCTTGGCGACCGCGCGGGCATCGTCCTTGCCCACCGTCCTCCGGGCCAGCCGCACTTCGCGTTCGTCCAGGCCGAGCAGGTCCGCCACCACCGCGTCGCTGCCCACGGTCACGGCGAAGGCGGCGAGGGTCCGCGAACGGCGCGCCTCGGCCTCGTCGAGGAGCCCCTGCGTACGGCGGACCTCGTCATCGCTGCTGCAAAACGCCTGTGCGAGTACCGCGTGGCGCTCCCACAACTCCCTCGGTTCCATGACTGCGACAACGGCCCGTCGTCCGGATTGGACTGGTTCCCGGCTATAGATCACTGCATAGGGTGATATTCGATGGAGAGGCGTCCCTGTCTGCCGGGCGGACGTACGGCCGGCTGCGAAAGTACGCAGTGACCCCAGCGTCGAAGAATCGTTTCTACGGCCATGAGCGTCCCCTCTTCCGGCACCGTCGCAGGTCACGGACAGACGTCCCTCCCCCGCCCCGGGCAGATGCCACGGTGGATCACCGCGGAGGTCATCAGGCAGACACCGGTGTTCGCCGGGCTGGTGAAGCAGTGGACCGAGCGCGCCGCCACGGTGCCCGGGGTCGCCGATCCCGAGTGGCAGCGCCTGGTCTCCTACCGTGCGCTGATGGAGGAGACGGAGATCGCCCTCACGGCCCTGCGGCCGCACCGCGCGCCCGACGTCCTGCCCCCGAGGAAGCCGGTGGTCCCGGCGGCCCGGCCCGCCCGCCTGGACGCCTGAACCGGGTCCGCGGCGGCTGCCGCCCCGGCCGGCGCGAGCGGCACCCGCGCCGGAGTACCGTTGAGTTGTCGAGGATTTCCCGCTGTCCGGCGGCTGCGCCGACAGCGGCTTTGACCAGTGACGGAGCCCGGGTGAGCGCGACGGATGAGACGGACTTCAGCCCGATCGGGGTGATCGGGCGGGTGACCGTCTCCATCCCGGCCGACGGCCCGGGAGAGGTGCTGCTGCCCGTACGCGGCGGCACCGAGGCCTTCGCCGCCTGGTCCCGCGAGCCCATCGCCCGGCACACGCAGGTCATCGTGGTGGATCACACCTCGGCGCGATCGGTGATCGTCGCGCCACTGCCCGCGTGACCCCGGCCGGCCGTCCCGCGCACCGTGTCCGGTCACCTGAGCACTCCCTTTTCCCGCGGCCGCCCCCGCACCCCACCCCCGAGGCAGGTCGCATCGGACCAGGAGCCTTCGATGTTGTTCTGGCATGTTCCGGCGCCGAACGAGGCGCTGTTGATCTCCGGCTCGAAGCGCCGGACCGGGGACGCCCAATTCCGTATCGTGACCGGCCATGGCTGCTGGGTCATGCCCGTCAAACAGAAGGCGAGTGTGCTGTCGCTGTCGCTGCGGGAGGCGGAGATCTCCGAGGACTGCGTCACCCAGCAGGGCATCCGGCTCGGTGTCCGGGCGGTCGCCGTCTTCAAGGTCGGGGACGACCAGACGTCCATCGCCAACGCCGCGCGCCGGTTCCTCTCCGAGCAGGCCACCATGGAAGAGCTGGTCGGCAGGATCTTCGCCGGTCATCTGCGCTCGATCGTCGGCGGACTGACCGTCGAGCAGATCATCCGGGAGCGGGACCGGGTCGCCCAGGAGGTCAAGGACGGCAGCCACTCCGAGATGGAGAAGCTCGGCATCGTCGTCGACGCGCTGCAGATCCAGGAGATCGCCGACACCTCCGGCTACATCACCAATCTCGCCGCACCGCACGCCGCCGCGGTGGCCAGCACGGCCCGGATCGCGCAGGCCAAGGCCGACCAGGAGGCGACCGAACGCGAGCAGCAGGCGGCCGCGTTGAAGGCGGAGTACGAGCGGGACACCGCGATCAAGCGGGCCGGTTTCCTCGCCGAGACCGAGCAGTCCAACGCCCGCGCCGCACAGGCCGGCCCGCTCTCCCAGGCCAGGGCCTCTCAGGAGGTCATCGAGGAGCAGACCGCGCTGGCCGAGCGGCAGGCCTCGCTCGCCGCCCAGCGGCTGGAGGCCGAGGTACGCCGCCCCGCGGACGCCGAGGCGTACCGGCTGCGCACCCTGGCGGAGGCACAGCGTGACCAGGTCCGCTACGAGGCGGACGCCCGCGCGTACACCGAACGCACCGTCGCCCAGGCGCGCGCCGACGCCAACATGGCCCTCGCGGGCTCGCTGCGGGACGGCAACCAGGAACTGATCGCCGCCAACCGCACCGTCGAAAACCTCCCCGCCCTCGCCGAATCCGCCGCCGAGGGCCTCTCCGGCACCCAGCTGACCGTCCTCAACGGCACCGACGGAATCAACGAGATCGTCTCCGGCATCATCGGCCAGGGCCTGGCCATCCTCAACGGCCTGAAACCCGCCACTTCCACCCCCGCCGCCACTCCCCCACCGGCCGACGGCACGGGCCCACTGCCCCGGAAGGTGACAAGGCTGAAGCAGGACGGCGCCGGGTCGGGGGCCGGGTCGAGCTGAGCAGGGGCCGGGCGGGGCCGGCCCTCGGTGGATCACGACCGGCACGGGCCGCCGTAGACCCAGAGGTGCCCGGCGGCCCCTGCGGGCCCCGGGCACGTGGCTGTCCCGGCCAGATCGGTTACTTGGCGGGTTCGGTGGTCGTACGGCGTCCGCGGGTCAGGACGAAGTGGGCGATGACGCCGAACAGCAGTCCCCAGAAGGCCGATCCGATGCCGAAGAGGGTGACGCCGGAGGCGGTGGCGAGGAAGGTGATCAGGGCCGCCTCGCGGTCCTTCTCCTCCTTCACCGCGCCGGTCAGGCCGCCGGCCAGCGCGCCGAGCAGGGCCACTCCGGCGACCGCCGCCACCAGTTCCTTGGGCAGGCCGGCGAAGAGGACCACCAGGGTGGAGCCGAAGGCCCCGATGAGGAGGTAGAACGCTCCGCAGGAGACTCCGGCCACATAGCGACGCTTCGGGTCGCGGTGCGACTCGGGGCCGGTGCAGATGGCGGCGGTGATCGCCGCGAGGTTGATGGCGTGGGAGCCGAACGGGGCCAGCACCGTGGACACCAGGCCCGTGGAGCCGATCAGGAGGCGGTCCTTGGGCTCGTAGCCGGACGCGCTGAGCACGGCCATGCCCGGCGCGTTCTGCGAGGCGAGCGTCGCCAGGATCATCGGCACCGCGATGCCGATGAGGGAGGCGACCGAGAACTCCGGGGTCGTCAGCACCGGCTTGGCCAGCTCGATCCGGTCCAGCTGGATGTGCAGCCGGGAGCCGGCCGCGCTGGCCACGACGCCCGCCGCCAGGGCGACCAGGACGGCGTACCGGGGCAGCCAGCGCTTGGCCAGGAGGTAGGCGAGCAGCACCGAACCGGCGATCAGCGGGGCGGTCTTGAGGGAGGTGAACACGCCGGTGCCGAAGGAGAAGAGGATGCCGGCGAGCATCGCGGAGACCACGGCGGTGGGCACCTGCCGCATCAGCCACCCGAACACCCCGGTCAGGCCGACCAGGGTGATCACGAGACCGGTGACGATGAACGCGCCGATGGCCTCCGCGTAGGAGTACGCCCCGAGGCTGGTGACCAGCAGGGCCGCGCCCGGGGTCGACCATGCGGTGATCACCGGCATCTTGGTGCGCAGGCTCAGCCCGATGCAGGTGAGCCCGCTGCCGATGGAGATGGCCCACACCCAGGAGCTGGTCTGTGCGGTGTTCAGATGCCCGGCGGACGCGGCCGCGAGCACGATGACGAGCGGGCCCGAGTAGGAGACGACGACGGCGACGAAGCCCGCCAGTACCGCGGACAGCGAGGCGTCACGGAACAGCCCGGGCCGGGTGCCCGGCCCGGGTGCCGGGGACCCGGCCGCCGCGTCCGCGGGCTCCGGTGGCGCGGAACCCGGCGGTGCGGCGTCGGGGTGGGGCGTGGGTGTCTTGGAACTCAACGGTCTTCCTTCACGGCCTTTTCCAGGGCCTGTTCGAGGTCGGCGACAAGGTCTGCGGGGCTCTCCAGACCTATGGACAGCCGCAGCATGTCCTTCGGCGAGGTACTACCCGGTCCTTCGAAGGTGTAGCGGTGTTCGACCAGACTCTCCACACCGCCCAACGAGGTGGCACGGATGAAGAGTTCGCAGTGGTTCGCGGTCCGCAGGGACTGCTGCCACTCGCCCTCGACGTGCAGCGAGAGCATGCCGGAGAAGCCGCCCGTCATCTGCCGCGCGGCGACCTCGTGCCCCGGGTCGGTGGCGAGCCCCGGGTAGGCCACCCGCCGGATGCGCGGGTGCTCGGCGAAGTGCTCCGCCACGGCCATCGCGGTCTCCGAGATCTGGCGCATCCGCGGGAAGAGCGTCCGTATGCCGCGCATCAGGAGGTAGGTCTCCATGGGGCCGAGTATCGGGCCGGTCAGCCGGCGGTGCAGCCGCAGCCGCTCCCAGACCGCGTCCCGGGCCTCGCTGCTCCCGGACGCCTTGACGAGCAGTCCGGCCACGACGTCGGTGTGGCCGTTGAGGTACTTGGTGCCGGAATGCATGATCAGGTCCGCGCCCAGCGCGAACGGCCGGGAGTGCACCGGGGTGGGAACGGTGTTGTCGACGCCGAACAGGGCACCGGCGCGGTGCGCGATCTCGGCGCACCCGGCGATGTCGGTCACCGTCCAGGTGGGGTTCGCCGGGGACTCCGCCCACACCAGTGCGGTCGGGGCGGCGTCCACGGCGGCCGCCACCGCGTCCAGGTCGTTCATGGGGGCCTGGACGACCTCCAGGCCGCGCTGCGGACCGAACTCCAGCAGCCACTTGGTGAGCCCGAAGTACATGGTCTGCGGGACCACGACCCGCGCACCGGCCGGCAGGACCTGGAAGACGGCGGTGGCGGCGGCCATGCCGGACGAGAAGACCAGCGCGTCCGAGCCGCCCTCCAGGCCCGCCACCACCTGCTCGACCTGCTCGTACCCCGGAGTGCCCTGATCGCGCAGGTAGGCCAGGCCGGCCGGCGCCCGGTACTCGCCGTCACGCGCGAAGGTCGCGCCCAGACTGATCGGCGGCGGCACGGCGCCGGTGGTCGGGCAGCGCCAGCCGTCGCCCTGCGCGGCGCGCGTCTCGGGCCGGTACTCCTGGGTCCAGGGGGTGAAGGTCTCGCTGTTGTTCATCGCTTCCTCGTCATCAGTTCCGGCAGGGCGGTGCTCAGGGCACGTTCGGCGTCCAGCAGCGCACGGGAGGGCGCGCCGGGTGAGGGCACATAGTGGTTGTAGTAGCTGGACCCCTCGGTGTGCGGCCCGAGGAAGAACAGCCGGGGCTGCGGGGTGCCCGTACGGTCGATCCCCTGGCCCTCCCGGGTGACGTCCAGTCCGGGCACCGTCGCCCCGCGGTGCGCGAGGGTGCGGACCCGGCCGGCGGCGGCGAGGGTGCCGAGCAGCGTCCCGGGCGCCCGGTCCGCGGCGGGCTCGGCCACATGCGCCCGCACCACGTGGTCGACCTCGATCCGCAACGGCTCGGCCAGACAGGTGGATTCGAGCCGCCAGGGCCCCTGCCCGGCCGGTGCGACGACCTTCGGCTGGGGGCCGGGGCCGAGCCGGACGATCCCCGCGTCGATCAGCGAGAGCAGCTCCGTCGACCGGTCCAGCTGCGGGCCGATCACCAGCCGGTTCACCACCGAGGTGAACTCCCCGAAGAAGGCGGCCAGTGACGCGTCGTCGACGCCCGGCGGGTCGATGACCGCGCGCAGCACGTCACGGTGGTCGCGCGGCACCTCCAGGGCTTCCTTGAGCGGGCTCACCCCGAGGCCCTCGCGGGCCTCGGCCAGGTCGGCGGCGACCTCCGCGGTGAACCAGTCGCGGTAGTCGGCGTACTCCGCCCACCGCCGGTCCGTGAGGTTCGCGGACAGCATTCCGGGCACCGGGCTGCCGCCGAACCGGGCGCGCAGTTCGTCGAGCAGGACCGCGTGGCCGACGCGGGCGCAGCGCCGGGCCATCTCCAGCCCCGCGTCGGTGGCGTGGCCCGTCTCCCGGCCCCACAGGACGCGGTAGTAGGCGAGTTCCATCTCCGCCTCGATCAGCGGCAGCACGTCGGCGGCGAAGTCGAGCCGCCGGCCGGGCCGTTGGGCGCGGAGCGCGTCGAGGTGCTCCGTGGTCAGTGCCAGCGGGGCGAAGCGCGTCCGGCCCGGGTGGAGGCGCGGACGGCTGCGCGAGGGCATCCCGGAGCGGTTGCTGAGCACGATCAACGGCTCCCGCCCACTGGGCAGATAGCGCAGCCCGTGCGCGTCGGCCGTGTGTCTGCCGCCGCGTCCGAGGGTGAGGGTGGCGATGACGTCCATCGCCGTGAGCCCCATGCCTAGGACGGCCACCCGCTCCCCCGGTCCGATGCTGTCGAGCGCCTGGGGTAACGGATAGGGGCGGGTGACGAGCCGGGGGTCGGGAGCCGGTTCCCCGGGCAGGTAGAGCGAGTGGTGGCCGACGGTCACGAACACCGCGTCGGCCTCGATCCGGGTGCCGTCGGCGAGGACGACCGTCTCGGTGTCCGACGCCCCGGGGCGGATGTCGACGGCCGTCGTGCGGTGGTGCCGCAGGGTGAGGTTCCCGGGCGCCGCGCCGGCGATCTCTCCGGCCGCCCAGGTGAGGTAGTCGCTCAGCAGCCTGCGCGGCAGGAAGTCGTTCGGCTGGATCTCCCGCCCCTCGCCCGCCCGCACGGTGTAGCCGTCGTCCGCCAGCCGCAGGTCCCGGCGCCGGCACCACTCATGGAGCGAGGGACCGGATATCGGTACCGGCCCGTCCACCATCTGCGCGTCGGCGAAGGCCGAGAGCTGTGCGCAGACGGTGTTGAGCAGCAGATGGTCGGGCTGGTCGGAGAGGTGGAAACCGGCGCCGAGGGGCTGCGGGTCGACGAGGTGGACGGTGAGCGGGGCGGGCTGCGCCAGGCAGTGCGCGACCAGGCGCTCGAAGACGCCCAGCCCCCGCGATCCGGCGCCGACGATCGCGACGGAGACGGGTCTGTGATTCACCACCGGCGCGTCTCCCCGAAGAAGTTGGGCACCTCGATGGTGGTGCCGTCCTTGCGTGCCTCGCCCAGGACGAACGCCCCCACGGCGAGGTCGAGCACGCCCAGCCCGAACGGCGAGAAGATCACCGGCCGGTCCGAGGAGGGCGTGACGTCCCCGTTCAGCACGCCGGCGAGGGTTCCGGTCACGAAGTCGCGGGAGCCGGACAGCTGCTCGGCGAGGTGGGGCGAGGTCTGGGCCTTCAGACAGTGCTCGACGTCGTCGAGGATGTTGTCCGCGCCCAGGACGACCTCGGGGGTGAGGTCGCGCAGCGAGATGTTGAGGACGAGCTGGCCGGGCTTGAACGGGGTGCTGACGTACGGCGCGAGAGCGGTCGTGGCGAACACCACGGTGTCGGCCTGCAGCGCGTCGTCGAGGTCGGCGGTGAAGGCCGCCGGGCGGTTCTGGGTGGTGCGCACATGCTCGGCCAGGGCCTGTCCGGACGCCTCGTCGAGGTCATGGACGAGATAGGAGTCCGGGGCGCAGCCCGCGACGTTCAGGTAGTCGCAGATGTTGCGGGCGATGACGCCGCCGCCCACGACGGCGATGCGGGTCCCCGGGTAGCCGTCCGGGCGGAGCGCGGTGGCGGCGACGGCCGCGGAGGCGGCGGTACGCGCGGCGCTGATGTTGGCGGCTTCGAGGCAGGCGATCGGGTAGCCGGTCTCGTAGTCGTTCAGGAGCAGGACGGCCGAGGCGCGCGGGGCCCCGCGGCGGGTGTTGCCCGGGAAGCTGGCGATCCACTTGATGCCGGCGAGCTGGACGTCGGCGCCCAGGAAGGCCGGCAGCGCGATGATCCGGGAATCCGGCTTCTCCGGGAAGCGGAGGAAGTAGCTGTCGGGGTTGACGGAGTCCCCGGCCTCGTGCGCCCGATAGGCGCTGCTGACAATACCGAGCACGTCTTCCCGTTTGCCGTGCAGAACGTGACGGACCGTTTCCCCGGCCACGATCTCAAAATTGAACATCACTCATTCCCCCCACTCAGGCCGGTGCCTGAGATATCTTGTTGCCGACGGCCCGGGGCCAGCGCTCCGCCACCCAGGCGTCGTTGTAGACGGTGTCCAGATACCGGTCACCGAAGTCGGGCGAAAGGGCCACCACGACACTTCCGTCCGGGATATCTTTTGCGGCATCCTGCACGGCACACAGCACCGTGCCGGACGAACCCCCCAGTAGCAGGCCGCGTTCCTCGGCCAGCGTGCGGCACATTTCCACGGCCGCCGACTCGGAAATGAGCACGACGTCATCGATATGCGTGGTGTCCAGTATTTCCGGCCGCCGGCTCGTCCCCAGGCCGGGAATGTGGCGGCGGGCCGCGGGCCCGCCGAAGGTCACGGAGCCCTCGGCGTCCACCGCGATGATCCGGGTGGCGGGGCTGTGGCGGCGCAGGTACTCCGCGCAGCCCATCAGGGTGCCCGTCGTGCCGGCCCCGATGAAGGCGTAGTCGATGTGGCCGATCTCCTCGAGCAGCGCACGGCCCGTGCGGTCCCGGTGGGCCCGCGGCCCGGCCGGGTTGGCGTACTGGTTCAGCCAGAACAGGTCGGGGTCACGGCGCAGCCGCTCGCCGATGTAGTCGATGCGCGACTGCAGATAGCCGCCGTGGACGTCCCTGACGTCGATGACCACCACTTCGGCGCCGAGCACCTCCATCAGTCGCCGCGACTGGACGGTGGAGTTGGGGTCCGTGACGCAGGTCAGCCGGTAGCCCTTTGCCGCGCACACCATCGCCAGGGCGACGCCGAGGTTTCCCGACGTCGATTCGATCAGTCGGGTCCGCGGGAAGCAGCGCCCGGATTCCTCGGCCGCCTCGACGAGTGCGACAGCCGTTTTGAGTTTTACCGAGCCGGCAGGGTTAAGGCCTTCCAGTTTGAGGAAGACTGAACTGCCGGGAACTAATTGATCAAGCCGTATGAAGAGGTCATCCAGTACGAGATCATAAACTTCTTCCGCTATCACCAGAATCCAAACCGTTGAAAATGGGCAGCGCAAGACAATTGCGCTCGCCGAAGCGAGGAGCCCACGGGCTTGTTGGTCGGCGCACGGGTCAGGTGCGCTACGCAGAAGGGACCCTTCCCCCGTCCCCCGGTGTCACAAATCCCCCATTCACGATGTGACAGCACAATCCTGCCATCCGGCATGGCCGATGACAACGATTATATGACTACCAAAAACGTTGAATCATGAAACTGACGCCCGTTTCCGGCCCGCCGCAGCACTCCTGACATCACGTTATTCCTGGTGAAACGGGCGGACGCGAGGATTCCGCGGTACGCCCGGACATGCGAGGGGCCCGGGAGTGTCACCCCGGGCCCACCGCGCGCTGTCCGACGGGTACTAGAGGAGGCCGAGCAGGCCGAGGTTGAGCAGGCCGTTCCTGCCCACGCCGTAGCGGTCACGGTCGTATCCGTCGCGGTAGCCGTCGCGCCCGTAGCCGTCGCGCCCGTAGCCGTCACGGTCGTAGCCGCTGTCGCGGCCGAAGCGGTCGCGGCGGTCGCGGCCGAAGCCGTCATAGCCGTCGTGGCTGCGGTGGCCGATACGGCCGTGGTCACGGTGGTGCTGAAGGTTGCCGTGGTGGCCCTTCTCGCAGCGGTGCGAGGCGCACTTGGCGTCCTGGGAACTGCTGGGGGGCGCGGTCGCGGCGGTCGCGGCTGCCGTCGGCACCACCAGGGCAGCCGCGGTCAGGCCGGCCACTGCGAGGCCGCGAGGGATCGAACGGAGCATGTTTCCACCTTCACTCGACTCTGCAGAAAAAGAATATTTCCTGCAAAGACGACGATAAGCGGGCATATGTCCACCGACTTGCGACCCGCCGCAGAGTCACTGGAACGCAGCACGCAGGGCAACGCCCCCTCCCGCGCCCCGGCCGTTCACTCCGGAATCCCCTCGCTTCCCCCGTCGGCCGCCCCCTCCTTCGGCAGGCTCTCCAGCAGGTGGCCCAGGGCGCCCGCGACGAGCGCGCAGACCGTGTCGGGGTCGGCGCTCGCGAGCGGCTCCTTGGCGACGACCACTCGCATCAAGCCAATTCCCAGCAGCCAGGACAGCGCCAGATCGGCGCGCAGACCCCCGGTGTCGGACTCGGACAGGGTGGCCAGAACCTCCGCGTACTCCTCCCCCAGCCCCCGCAGCGCCTCCGCTATCTCGTCGCTGCCGCCGATGGAACGCAGGCACACCTCCAGCGCGCGGTCGGCGCCCTCCCCGCCCTCGGCCAGCATGCCGCGCAGCGCGACCTCGAACAGCCGCTCGGCGGGGGTGGTGCGCAGCTGCTCGTGGCCGCCCCGCGCCATGACCTCGCCGAACAGGGCCTTCTTCGAACCGAAGTAGCGGAACAGCAGGGCCTGGTTGGCCCCGGCCCGGGACGCGATGTCGCGCACCGTGGCCCGTTCGTAGCCGCGCTCGGCGAACAGCTCCGATGCGGCGTCGAGCAGCCGCAGCCGGGTGCCCTGGGCATCCCTTCGGGACGCGTTCGCCGTGCCGCCTCGCGGGGTCTCCGCCATCGCCACGCTCCTCTCCGTTGGCCCGTCACGATGACGGCCACAATGCGTCGTTGACCGCCTCCGGGGGGCGGCTTACCGTGATGTAAGCAGGTGCTTACACAAGGGAGGTCGCCTTGACCACAGCCGACACAGCACCCCTCTCCTACCCCTTCAATGTTCCCGAGAGCCTTGAGCTCGCCGAAGAGTACGAACACGCCCGCAACCGTCCGGGGTTGCTGAGGGTCCGGATGGCCTACGGCGAGCCGGCCTGGCTCGTGACCCGGTACGCCGAGGCCCGGCTCGTCCTCGGTGATCCGCGCTTCAGCCGGGCCGAGGGGGCGCGGCACGACGAGCCCCGGGCATCCGAAGGGCGCCGGGACAGCGGCATCCTGGGCATGGACCCGCCCGATCACACCCGGCTGCGGACGCTGGTTGCCAAGGCCTTCACCGTTCGCCAGGTCGAGAAGCTCCGGCCGCAGGTCAAGCAGCTGGCGAACGAGCTGCTGGACGAACTCGCGGCGGCCGGGCCGCCCGCCGACCTGGTGGACCGCTACGCCCTGCCCATTCCCGTCGCCGTGATCTGCCGGATGCTCGGGGTGCCGGCCGAGGACCGGCCGCGGTTCCGGGTGTGGAGCGACGCCGCCCTGTCGACGAGTTCCCTGACCGCGGCGGAGTTCGACGCCAACATGGAGGAACTGCGCGCCTATATGCGGCAGTTGATCGATGAGCACCGGAGCGCCCCGCGGGACGATCTGATGACGGCGCTGATCGACGCCCGGGATGTCGGCGACCGGCTGTCCGAACTCGAGCTGGTGGACCTGTGCGTGGGGATTCTGGTCGCCGGGCACGAGACCACCGCCACCCAGATCCCCAACTTCGTGCTGGCGCTGCTGGACCACCCGGGACAGCTGGCCCTGCTGCGCGAGCGGCCGGAGCTGATCGGCGGCGCGGTCGAGGAGTTGCTGCGATTCGTCCCGCTGGGCAGTGGCGCGAGCCAGCCCCGCTATGCGACGGAGGACGTCGAGGTCGGCGGGACGCTGGTGCGGGCCGGGACCCCGGTCCTGGTGGCGGTGGGCGCCGCCAACCGCGATGCGCTGCGCTTCGACGCGCCGGGAACGCTGGACATCTCCCGGACCGCGAACCAGCACCTCGGGTTCGGCCACGGCGTCCACCACTGTCTTGGCGCGCCACTGGCCCGCCTGGAGCTGCAGGAGGCGATCGGCGCCCTGATCACGCGCTTCCCTGACCTGCGGCTGGCCGGTGACGTGGACTGGAAGAGCGAGATGCTGGTGCGCGGGCCGCGGGTCATGCCGGTGGGGTGGTGAGCCGATGACCTGGCAGGTGGAGATCGATCCGCAGCAGTGCATCGCCTCGGGGTCCTGCGCCGCCATCGCCGCGGACCTGTTCGTCGTGGACGGCGCGCACGCCCGCCCATTGAAGGACCGCATCGAGGAGGACGAACGCGCCCTGGACGCCGCCGATGTCTGCCCCGCCATGGCCATCACCGTCCGCGACGGTGCGGAGGTCGTCGGACCCCGGCCGTAGGCCCGGCGGAGACCGACGGGGCGTGGCGCCGGCCACGCCCCGTTCGCGTATCCGCCCTGGTCGTTCCCGAACTCCGGCGTGTGTCAGGGGAGTTCGGCGGCCTGTGTGCGTCCGTCCCGTGCGGGCCCCTGGGCGCTCACCCTCGGTACACGAAGTGCAAGATCATTTCGTGTACGCTACCGCCCGGTAACGACCCAATTATTCCCCAGGGGGATCTCATGCGTCGACGTCTTTCCGCACTCGTCGTGACGGCGGCCGTGGCCGGGGGCGTGCTGTGCGCGGCGCTGCCGGCGCAGGCCGCCACCACGACCGCCGCCCGGACCGGCGTGGCGGCCGGGGGCGCCATCCACGTCAACATCGAGGAGATGCGTCAGCAGTCCGCCAAGCTGAAGGCCAAGGCCGACCGGCTGGACCGGGCGGGCAAGCACGCCGAGGCCAAGCGCGTCCGTGCGCAGGCCCACGCGCTGGACAGGAAGATCAAGGCGTACCTCGACGCCGATGAGAACATGTCCTGACGCCAGGTCAGCTTCACACCGTCGCCCGCCCCGGAGCCATCGGGGCGGGCGACGCCGCTGTGTACGGGCGGCCGGTCCGGCGGGCGGGCACGGCCGGGCCCGCCCGGACCGTCGTCCAGGGCTCGCCGACGGCACGGGAAACGGCAGGTCGGGCCCCTCTCGTCGCGCTGTGCGGCCGGGGTGCGACGATGACCCTGTCATGGATGCGGGGCAGGTTCTCAGGGGGCTGCGTGCCGCGGTGTTCGCGGCGGTCTGCGTGCTGCTCGCTGCGCTGGGCCACGTGGCCATGTCGGATGCCGTGATACCGGGCTGGATGCTGCTCGGCGCCGGGGTGGCCACCGCGGCCGGTGCCTGGTGCTGTGCGGGCCGTGAACGGGGCCCGCTGCTGGTGGGGTTGCTGACCGTCGGCACCCAGGCCGCCCTGCACACCGCCTTCTCCTTCGGCCAGGCGTTCACCGGTTCCGGTGACGGCGGGCACTCGCTCGTGCGCCGGTGGGCGGACAGCTGGCTGTGCGGCTCCCCAGGGGCGGAGTCCACCGGCCGGGACCACGCCGAACTGCTGCGGCTGATGCACCAGCAGATGGCGGCCATGCCCTCGACGGGACACGGGGACCACATGCCGGGCATGGACCACATGGGAGGGATGGCCTCCTCCGCCGCTCAGATGCCGGGGATGCACGGCAGCGCCACCGGCATGCTCGCGGCCCACCTGCTGGTCGCCCTGCTCAGCGCCGGGTGGCTGTGGGGTGGCGAGCGGGCCGCCTTCCGGCTCGTACGGAGCGTGTCGGCCTGGCTGTTCGCGCCCCTGGTGCTGGTGCTGCGGATCGTGCTGCCCGAGGCGCGGCCCGCCGTGCGCACCGCCCGGCAGGAGCCGCGGCAGGCGGTACGGCACCTGTTGCTGGCGCATACGAGGTCGTTGCGGGGGCCTCCGCGGGAACCGGCTGTCGTCTGACAGCGCGGTCGAATTCCCGAGCCGGTGGACGGACGGGCGCCGAGCGCCCGGGGTCCCGGCTCCGACTTCACCGGTCCCCGCCGGAGCGCAGGGACCGGATCATGCGAAGGACTCCAGATGATGAATCCTGTCCGGATACCGGTGGCAGTGCTGCCCGTATCCGATTCCGCACCGGCCGACGGGGGCGGTCGCCCGCGCGCTGCCGGGTCAGCCGGCCCGCTGGCCGCCGGTGTCCGCCGTGCCGGGAGCGACCGGACCCGGCAGTGCGGAGGCCGACCGCAGCCGGGCGAGCAGCGCGTCGGCGGCCGCCCGGTCGTCCTCGGGCGGCGCGGTGGCCTGGAGGCCTGTGGTCAGGGCGTGTGCCTGCGCGTGCCACCGCCGGCAGTCCTGGCAACCGGCGAGATGGCCGTCGAGCCGGCGGGCGGTGAGTCCGGGGGGCAGTTCCTCGCCGTCGAGGCGGGCGGAGAGTGCCGTACGGATGCGCGAGCAGAGCATGTGTCCATCCTCCCCGAAGCCGCACGGTGCGGCGAGGGGCGGTCGCGGGATGCGGGATGACGAGGCGGTGACGGCCTGGGCGCTGGCCGCCCGGACCGGTGACGAGCGGGCCGTGGAACAGTTCGTCCGGGCCACCCAGCTCGATGTGCGGCGCTATGTGACGCATCTGAGCGGTGATCCGCAGGCGGCCGACGACCTGGTGCAGGACACCTATGTCCGGGCGCTGCGCAGTCTGCCGCGGTTCGAGGGCCGGTCCTCGGCGCGGACCTGGCTGCTGACCATCGCCCGGCGGGTGGTGGCGGACCGCGTCCGGTCCCTCGCGGCCCGGCCCCGGCTGGCGGCGACGGACGACTGGCAGACGGCCGCCGAACGGGTGCAGCCGCGTGGGGTGCCCGGGTTCGACGAGGGGGTCGCGCTGGCCGAACTGCTGGCGGCGCTGGCCCCGGAGCGGCGGGAGGCGTTCGTCCTCACCCAGCTGCTGGGGCTGCCGTACGCGGCGGCGGCCGGGGTGGTGGGCTGTCCCATCGGGACCGTGCGCTCCCGTGTCGCGCGCGCCCGGGAGACGCTGGTCGCGCTGCTGACGGACGCCGAGCACACCGGACCGGCCGACGGGTCGCGGGTCTACGCGGAGGCCGTGGCCTGACGGTCCGCGCGCCGGCCGGAGCGGCGGGCCCATGGGCGGGCGGGTGCCCGGTCCATGGGCCCGCCGTGGCGCCGGCCGCGTCACTCGGCACCGGGGCGTACCGCCCGGGCCCGTACGGTCTGCGGCGGGCTGTGGCGGAAGTGCAGGGTGAAGGTGAGCCGGTCGCCGGGCGCGAGCCGGGGCGGCGGGCTCACCATCACGTCCAGGCCGGCCGGCGTCATGGTGAGGGCGGCACCGGCCGGGACGGTGGCGGTGCGGACCATCGCCATGCTGCGGGCGTTGTCGCCGATGTCGACGGTGCGGCTGAGCATCGCGCGATGGCCGGCCGGACCGGTGACGCCGGTCAGGACGTTGTCCGCGCCGCCGGAGTTACGGATGGTGAAGAACGCGGCGGTGGCCTCGGAGCCGCCGGCGATCAGCACCCGGCCCTCGGGGACGCTCAGGGCCGCGGGGGTCCCCGCGTTGCCGGTGGCGGTCCAGAGGGTGAGGGCGCCGAGGGTCACCAGGCAGGTGAGCAGCGGTACGGCGACGGCGGGGACGGACGGTCGGGTCATCGGGTCTCCCCCTGTGCGGCCGGCTGGGCGTGAGCGGAGCCGCGGGCGGCGGGACGGGTGCCGCCCGGCTGCCAGACGCGCAGCCGGAGGCTGTTGCCCACGACGAACAGTGAGCTGGCGGACATGGCGGCCGCCGCCGGCATCGGGCTGAGCAGGCCGACGGCGGCGAGCGGCACGGTGACGAGGTTGTAGCCGAAGGCCCAGACGAGGTTGCCGCGGATGGTGCCCAGGGTGCGCCGGGCCAGGCGTACGGCGTCGGCGATGCCCTGGAGGTCCTCGCGTACCAGGGTCACGTCGGCCGCGCCGATGGCGGCGTCGGTGCCGCTGCCCATGGCGATCCCGAGGTCGGCGAGCGCGAGGGCCGCGGCGTCGTTGACCCCGTCGCCGACGACGGCGACCCGGCAGCCCTGTTCCCTGAGGGTGGTGACGAGGGCGGCCTTGTCCTCGGGGCGGGCCTCGGCATGGATCTCGGTGATGGCGAGATGGCCGGCCACCGCGCGGGCGGTGGCGGCACGGTCGCCGGTGGCCAGGACCGGTCGCAGTCCCAGGCGGCGCAGGTGGTCGACGGCGCGGTAGCTGTCGGGGCGGAGCGCGTCGCCGACCGCGAGGACGGCCTCCGGGGTGCCGTCGACGGTGACCAGGACGGCGGTGTGGCCGGCCTTCTCGGCGGTGTGCACCGCGTCCGGCAGCGGGGCCGGCAGTCCGGTGAGGTCGCCGGGCCGGGTGACCTCCACGAGGCGCCCGTCCGCGGTGCCGCGTACGCCGTACCCCGGGGTGGCGCTGAAGTCCGCGACGGGCGGGAGCGGTTGATCCGGCTGCCGTTCTTCGGCGTGGGCGGTGACCGCGCGCGCCAGCGGATGCTCGGAGCCCTGCTCGACGGTGGCGGCCAGCCGCAGCACCGCAGCGGCGTCGAGGCCGCCGGTGCGCGGGGTGAGGGCGGTGACGCTCATCCGGCCGGTGGTGAGGGTGCCGGTCTTGTCGAGGACGACGGTGTCGATGCGGCGCAGCCGCTCCAGCGCCTCCGGCCCGCGGACCAGGATGCCCAGCTGGGCGCCGCGGCCGGTGGCGGCCAGCAGCGCGGTCGGGGTGGCCAGCCCGAGGGCGCAGGGGCAGGCGACGACGAGCACGGCCACCGCGGCGGTGACGGCGGCCTGTGGCTCGGCTCCGGCACCGAGCCAGAAGCCCAGCACGCTGACGGCGACGGTCAGTACGGCGGGCACGAAGACGGCCGCCACCGCGTCGGCGAGCCGCTGGACCTTGGTCTTGCCGGTCTGGGCGTCCTCGACGAGCCGGGTGATCCGGGCGAGTTGGGTGTCGGCACCGACCGCGTCGGCCCGTACCTCCAGCAGGCCACCGGAGTTGACCGCGCCGCCGACCACCGCCGTGCCCGGACCGGCCTCGACGGGGCGGCTCTCGCCGCTGATCAGGGACAGGTCCAGGGCGGAGCTGCCGTCGACCACGGTGCCGTCGGTGGCGACCCGTTCGCCGGGCCGGACCAGGAAGTGGTCACCGACCCGCAGCCGGTCCACCGCGATGCGCCGCTCACCGTCGGCCGTCCGTACGACGACGTCCTTGGCGGCGAGTTCGGCCAGGGCGCGGAGGGCGGCGCCGGTGCCGCGCCGGGCCCTGGCCTCCATCCGCCGTCCGGCCAGCACGAACAGCGGTACGCCGACGGCGGCTTCGAGGTAGAGGTGGGCGGTCCCGTCGCCGGCGGCCGGCAGCAGGCTGAACGGCATCGTCATCCCGGGCGCCCCGGCCCCGCCGAGGAACAGCGCATAGGCGGACCAGAGGAAGGAGGCGGCGACGCCCAGGGAGACCAGGGTGTCCATGGTCGCCGCGCCGTGCCGCAGCCCGCGCAGGGCACGGACGTGGAAGGGGGCGGCGCCCCAGACCGCGACGGGTGCGGCGAGCACGAAGCACAGCCACTGCCAGTCGCGGAACTGCCAGCCGGGCACCATCGACAGGACCAGGACGGGGAGCGAGAGCAGGGTGGTCACCAGCAGCCGGTGCCGCTCGGCGCGGGCGCCGTCGTCCGGGGAGCCCTGGGCGTCCGGGGCGTCCTGACGGCCGGTGGGTGACGCCTGGTCCGCCGTGTCCGGTTGCGGGGCGGGGGCGGGGAGCTGTGCGGTGAACCCGGCCGCCTCGACGGTGGCGATGAGCTCGGTGACGGGGACCGCCGCGGGGTGGCTGACCGTGGCCCGGCCGGTGGCGAGGTTCACCGTGGCGGCGACGCCCGCCAGCCGGCCGAGCTTCCGCTCGACCCGGCCCACACAGGCGGCGCAGGTCATCCCGCCGATCGTGAGGGTGGTGCTGCGGTCCGGTTCGGCGGCGAGGGCCGGGGTGCCGGTCCGGGGCTCGGGCGTCATCGCGGTGCTCCCGCCGGCAGCGGGCGGGGAGCCGCGGCGCCCATGTCATGCATGCCGCCCATGTCCCCGTGGTCGGCGGGCGGGGACTCTCCCGTACGGGTCCCGTCGGCCGGGCGCAGCCCCGGGGCCACCGGCCCGGCGGCGGTCCCGGCCGCGTACGACAGCATGCCGAGCACCACCAGCAGCGCGAGGAAACCGAGGACCGACCGGGCGGGCAGCAGCCGTGTGACAGCCTGGCGAAGAGGGGGCCGACTGCGGTCGGCCGAAGAGCTGGACATCGCGTCATCGTGGCAGCCGGCGAGGGTGCCGGGCGGCCGATTCGTGGCTTGTGCGCACGTGAGGTTTGTCCCGTTCCGCCGCCGGAACTCACCGGCCGCCGGGCCCGACTAACTGGGTTTGCGCGGGTCCACCGCACCCGCGCGCTCCCCCGCCGCCGAAATCACATCCCCCGCCGGGAACTCGGCGCGCCCGCGGCCCGACCTCTCCAACGCCGCGCCATCCGGGCGCGGTTCGTCGTCCCACCCCCCACCGTTGAGGAGACGCCGTGTCCCCGTCGTCCGAACCCGTCGAGCTGTACGGGCCGGAGTACGAAAGCGATCCCTATCCGCTGTACGCCGCGCTGCGGGAGCGCGGCCCGGTCCACCGGGTGCGCTTGCCCAGCGGGGAGTGCGCCTGGCTCGTCACCGGCTACGAGGCCGCGCACCGGACGCTCACCGACCCGCGGCTGGGCAAGCACCACTCGCGGGGCGACGCGGCCTGGCGGGCCCGCGCCTCGATCCTGCCCGAGCCGCAGCACTCGCAGCTCCAGGTACACCTGCTCCACCAGGACCCGCCGCGGCACCCCGCGCTGCGCCGGCTGCTCACCGACGCCTTCGCACCGCAGCGCGTCGAGGCGCTGCGCCCCCGCTTCCAGGAGATGGCCGAGGCCCTGCTCGACGGGCTCCCGGAGAGCGGCGAGGCCGACCTGGTGGAGGCCTTCGCCGCCCGCTTCCCCTTTCAGGTGCTCGCCGAAGTCATCGGGCTGCCCGCGGAGTTCGCGGGCCGCTTCGACCGGGACTGGGGCAAGGCCGTCCAGCCCGTGGGGGCCGGGGACCCGGGCCGGCCGGCGTACGAGGCGCGGCCGCGCGGGCTGCAGCAGTACCTCGCCGACCTGGTCGGCCACAAGCGCGCCGAGGGCGGTGAGGACCTGCTCGCCCGGCTGGTGGCGGCCCACGACGCGGACCGGCTCGGCCAGGAGGAACTCGACTCGATGGTCTTCCAACTGCTGGTCGCGGGGCAGGAACCGGTCACCCACCAGATCACCACGGCGCTGGTCACCCTGCTGCGGCACCCCGCGCACCTCGCGGAGCTGGCCGCCCGGCCGGAGCTGCTGCCCCGCGCGGTCGAGGAACTCCTCCGGTATGACAGCGCGTTCGAGCTGACGACCTGGCGGTTCCCCGCCGAGGACGCCGAGCTGCACGGCACCCGGGTCCCGGCGGGCGACTCCGTCCTCGTGTCGCTGAGCGCGGCCCACCGCGACGGCCGGCAGTTCCCCGACGCGGACGGTCTGCACTTCGACCGCACCCCCAACCCGCATCTCGCCTTCGGCCACGGCATCCACTCCTGTCCGGGCGCCACGCTCGTCCGTGTCGAACTCCAGGTGGCCGTGGGCACCCTGCTGAGACGGCTGCCCGGTCTGCGGCTCGCCGTTGCGGACCCGGAGCTGGAGTGGACCCCGGCGGTGCCGGCGCGCGGCGTCGGCCGGCTGACGGTGTCCTACGGCGGCTGCCCGTACACGGGTTCCGGTGGGAACGGGCCGGATGCCGCGTGCTGACCAGCCCGGCGCCGCCGCGTCCGGCGGCGCCCTCCGACGAACCGGCCCGCTGCGCCGAGGTGCTCGCCACGCTCCTGCCCTACCGGCGCACCCTGGACACCGACACCGTCCACGGTGACACCCCCGACGCCTTCCCCGCCCACCTGCGCCTGCTCGCCGCGCCGGTGGCGGCGGACGAGCCGATCGTGTTCACCCTGCCGGGCTTCCCCTGCAAGTCACCCAACCCGGCCAAGGTGCTCGGCCACCTCCCCGACGAGGGCGAACGGCTGGCACTGCGCTTCCTGGACGCGCTCTGCGCCCGGATCGCGGCCCACCACCCGCCCGGGGCGCGGGTGGTGATCTGCTCGGACGGACATGTCTTCAGCGACCTCATCCAGGTACCCGACCGCGACATCGACGCCTACGCCGACGCACTGCGCGCACTGATCCACGACGAGGGCCTGACCCGGCTCGACGTCTTCGATCTGCGGGACGTCTACGGGCGGCACCTGTCGCACGACGCCAAGCGGACCCTGGTCCACGAGCGCTACGCCCCGGACCTGGACACCCTGCGGTCGCTGACCCGCAGCGACGAGCCCACCCGGCGGCTGTACCAGGGCATCACCCGGTTCCTCTTCGAGGACTCCGTCGCCTTCACGGGAACCCGTTCCGCGTTACAGCGCAGCTGCCGCCGGCGCGCCTACGGGGTGATGCAGCGCAGCCGCGCCTGGGGCGAGCTGATCGCCGCGCACCATCCGGGAGCGTTCCGGCTGTCCATCCATCCGCAGCCTCGGGGCTCGGAGAAGTTCGGCATCCGGCTGCTGGAGACGCCCGATGTGTGGCTGACGCCCTGGCACTCCTGCGTGCTCGAACACGCCGACGGGCGGCGGGAGTTGCTGCACCGGGCGGAGGCCGAGCGGCTCGGCCGGCTGGTGCACCGCCAGGGACGGCCGAGCCACTTCGTGGCCGGATGAGGGGGCGGGGTGGGCGTCACCCGCCGGCGGGCGGCGGGTGACGCGCCGCGCACGGTGCCACTGGAGCAGCGGACTAGGGTGACGCGTCACGACGGCACCGGAGGCTGCTTGATGACGACGGATGTGCCGGGTGCCGGCCCGGTGGCGGACGGGGCCGGGTTGCCGGTTCCTGAGCTGTCCGCCACCGCGCGGGCGCTCGCGGCGCGCTGTGCGCCCCGGGTGAACGCGCTGGCCCGGCTGATGTCCCAGGACACCTTCGCGCAGCTGCACGGCTATGCCGAACTCCCCGCCGAGGTCAAGGACGTGGAGATCGCGGCGACCGCACGGCACGGGCTGCGGCTGTTCCTGGAGCGGGTGGTGCACGAGCCCCGGTCCGGCCCCGGCGACCTCGCCCTCTTCCGCGAACGCGCCGCCCAGCGGGCCGAGGAGGGCATGCCGCTGCCGCTGCTGCTGGCCACCCACTGCGCGGGGGTGCGGGTGCTGTGGCAGGCACTGAGCGAGGCCGCCCGCCCCGGCGAGGACGCCGCGCTCGCCGAGCTGGCCGGCTGTCTTCTCGCCGCCGAGCAGCGGATCGTGGGCGCGGTCACCGAGGCCTACCTCGACGAGCAGGCCGCCCTCGCCGCCGAACGCCCCGAGGAGCAGCGCTCGTTGGTACGCGCCCTGCTGGAGGGCACCGCGCCCCCGCCGGGCGCCGGCCACCTCGACGGGCCGTCACTCGTCCTCTTCGTGCAGCTGCCGGACGGTCCCCGGGCGCCGGTTGCCGCACGACGGGTGGCGCGGCGGCTTCAGGCGGTGCTGGACCGTGCCTTCGGCAGGGAGGTGCTCGCCCTGCTCGACGGTGCCGGAGGCCGGGCGGTCGTGCCCGGCCGGGTGCCGCCACCGGACGGCCTCGCCGGGCTGCTCGACGGCGTCTGCGGGCCGGGCGTCCGGCTCGCCGCCGTGCCCGCCGCGCAGGTCACCGGGGTGCCGGAGGCGGCACGGACCGCAGCGCGGATCGTGCGGGTGGCGCGGGCCTGCGGCCACCCGGCCGGGCTGCACCGCCTCGATGACGTGCTGCTCGAATACCAGCTGTCCCGGCCCAGTGCCGGCAGCGACCGCATCGCCGCCCTGCTCGACCCGGTCGCCGGCCGCCCCGAACTCGTCGAGACCCTGCGGACGCACCTGGAACAGGCCCAGGACCGCCGCGCCACCGCCCGGCTGCTCACCCTCCACCCCAACACCGTCGACAACCGCCTCGCCCGGGTGTCCGCGCTGACCGGTCTCGACCTCTCGACGCCACGGGGCGCGGCCCTGGCCCTGGCGGCGCTGCTGCTCCGCGACGCCGAGGAGCGGCCGGCGCCTTGAGGCGTGCCGTTCGGGGCAGGGCGGGCCCCTGCCACAACGGGTGGTTGTGGCCACCGGGCGTCCCGGTTGTTTGCCCGGCGGACGTGCCGCTGGCTTGGATGGCTCCGGCCGGGGCGGTGGCGCGCGGGCGGGTGCGAGGGACGGGGTGGGCATGGGGGCCAGGCGGTCGCTGGGGCGGCGGTTCGGATGGCTGTGGGCGGCGTACGGGGTCAGTGCCCTCGGTACCCGGCTCGCGTTCGACGCGTTCCCCTTGACCGCGGTCCTGGTGCTGCACGCCGGACCGACCCAGGTGTCGCTGCTGGCCGCCGCGGGACTGGCGGCCGGGGCGGCGGTGGCGGTGCCGCTCGGCCCGTGGGTGGAGTTCCGCCCCAAGCGGCCGGTGATGATCGCGATGGACCTGGTGCGCTGCGCGGCGCTGCTGACCGTGCCCGCGGCGTACGTCCTCGGTCTGCTCGGCTTCGTCCAGCTCCTGGTCGTGTCGGTCGTGGTCGCCGCGGCGGACATCACCTTCAACGCGGCCGCCGGCGCCTGCCTGAAGGCGCTCGTCCGGCCGGCCGACCTGCTCGCCGCGAACGCCCGGTTCGAGTCCACGACATGGACCACCACCGTGCTGGGACCGCCGCTCGGCGGGGCCGCGACCGGGCTGTTCGGTCCGGTGCCGACCGTGCTGGCCGACGCGGTCAGCTATCTGCTCTCGGCGGCGGGGCTCCGCGCGATCGGCGGCGGCGAACCGCGGCCGGTGCGCACCGGTGCCCCCCGGCTCCGGGCCGCGGACGTGCTCGAAGGGTGGCGCCACCTCCTGGCCCATCCCTCGCTGCGCCCACTGTTCTTCAACACGGTGCTGGTCAACGGCCTGATCATGGCGACCCAGCCGCTGCTCACCGTCCTCCTGCTCGGCCGGCTCGGGTTCGCGCCCTGGCAGTACGGTCTCGCCTTCGCGGTGCCCTGCCTCGGCGGTCTGGTCGGCTCCCGGCTGTCCGGCCCGCTCGTCGCGCGGTTCGGTCAGCGCACGGTCCTGTTCACCGCCGGGGTGCTGCGGGTGTGCTGGTTGCCCGGACTGGCCTTCGTCCCTCCCGGTACCGGCGGGCTGGTGCTGGTCATGGCCGTCGAGCTGGGACTGATCACCTGCATGGGGGTGTTCACCCCGGTGTTCGCCGCCTACCGGCTCGCCCACACGCCGCCGGACCGGGTCGTCCGCACGCTGTCCGCGTGGTCGGTCACCGGCAAGGCCACGGTCGCGGCGCTGACCGCGCTGTGGGGCCTGCTGGCCGGACTCTTCGGACTCCGCGCCGCGATCGCACTCGCCGGGCTCCTCAGCCTGGTGACCCCGCTCCTGCTCCCCCGGCACGGCCGCCCGCCGCGGCACGAGCCGGAAGTGGCCGGGAGCGGCGGCTGACGGGACCGCGGCACTCACGCGGAACCGTGTCGCGCCGCGCGCCCCGAACAGACGGTGGTGGGGGGGGGGGGGGGGGGGGGGGGCGGGCGCCCCCCCCCCCCCCCCCGGGGGCGGGGGTGGGGGGGGGTTTGTTTGTGGCGCCGGCTCTCATC
>NZ_JBSFJF010000080.1:0-28790 GCF_053597915.1 Streptomyces sp. NPDC001219
ACAACGCAGCATGGGGGTCCCCCCGCGCCCTTTAGGCGTGGGGGAGTGCGTGCCAGGCGCCGCGGGGCAGGCGGGAGTTTGACGACAGGTCCTAGGCGCCGCCCGGCGCTCACCCTCCCAGGGCCCGCACCCCCGCGGTGACTCCTACGGCGACGCCGATGACCAGGAGGAACGGCGCCCGCAGCACGAGCGCGACGGCCGCGGCGGCCACGCCCGCGGCCTTGGCGTCGAGCATCAGGTACCGGCCGTCGCTGAAGGTCTGCTGGGCGGTGAGCGCGGCGAGCAGGGCCACCGGGAGCAGCGCGGCCAGCCGCTTGACGAGCGGGCGCTCCAGCAGGCCGGCGGGCGCCGCCAGACCGAGGTACTTGACCAGGTAGCAGCCGACGGCGGTGACGGCGATCGCGATCCAGACGTTCATGACCGGTCCTCCTCACCGGCGGTGCGGCGCTGGCGGGTGCCGTCCGGGCACGCGGGCGTCCCGTCGGTGCCGGCCGGGACGGCGCCGGGCTCCCGCGCCGTCCCGGCCTCCTGCGCCCGCTCACGGCGGCCCTGTACGAGGAGGACGGCGGGCGCGGCGAGCGCGGCGACCAGCACCGGTACGCCGGTGGGCAGCAGCGGCAGCGTCACCAGCACCAGCACCACGGCGAGACCGGCCGCGACCCGTTCCACGGTGTCCTTGAGCATCGGCGCGAGCAGCGCCAGGAAGACCGCGGGGCCGGCCGCGTCCAGGCCCCAGGCCTCGGTGTCGCCGAGGGCCTCGGCACCCAGGGCACCGGCGAGGGTGGTGAGGTTCCACAGGGTGTAGAGGGTCAGCCCGGTGACGGTGAAGCCCAGCCGGGCGGTGCGCCGGTCGGGCTGGGCCAGGGTGACGGCCGAGGTCTCGTCGATGACCCAGTGGGCGGCGAGGGGTTTGACCGTGGACCGGTACCCGAGGACGGCGGACAGCCGCAGGCCGTAGAAGGCGTTGCGGACGCCCAGGAAGAACGCGCCGGCCGCGGCGGTGAGCGGGTTGCCGCCCGCCGCCAACGCGCCTACCAGGGCGAACTGCGAGGCACCGGTGAACACCAGCAGGCTGAGCGCGCAGGTCTGCAGGAGGCCGAGCCCGGCGCCGGCCGCGGTCACGCCGAAGGCGAATCCGGAGAGGCCGACCGCGACGCCGACGCCGAGCGCGTCCCTGATGACGGCGGCGTCGGAGGTCGCGGCGGGCGGAGCCGGCGGCTCCGCGGCCCGCTCCATGGTGCGTATGTCTGTCTGTTCTGCCACGTCCCGGACCCTAGGGTCCGGCGCCACCTCGGGTCTTGTACGTTCTTGCGCCCGGCACGCACGGCCCGCCCCGGGCCCGCGAGGCTCGCCCTACGCCGCGCGCTCCCTCCGGTAGGCGCCGGGCGGTACGCCGACGATCCGGGTGAAGTGCCGGTTGAGATGCGGCTGGTCGGTGAAGCCGACGGCGACGGCCGTGTCGGCGGGGGTGCGGCCCGCTTCCAGGAGTCCGCGGGCCCGGCGCACCCGGGCGTCGGTGAGCCAGGTGTGCGGCGGCATGCCGTAGGCGCCCTTGAAGGCCCGCAGCAGGGCGAACGGGCTGGTGCCGAGTTCGTGCGCCAGCCTCTCCAGGGAGGGCGGGTCGGTCATCCGCTCCTCCAGGACGGCACGGGCACGGGCGGCGGTCCGGGTGCCCGCGGTGCGGGGCGTCCGTGCCGGGAGCGGGCCTCCGTAGCGGCGCAGCAGCCGGGCCACGACGGTCCGCAGCAGGGTGTCGGCGGCCAGCGCGTTGCCGGTCTCGGCGGCCCGGTGGATCTCGGTGATCATGTGGCCGAGCTGCGGGTCCTCGGCGGTCGTCCGGTCGAACCCCGGGGCGCCGCGCAGCGCCGTGGTCTCCTCGGCGATCTCCGCGACGACCTCGTGGGAGGGGTAGAGCGTGGCATAGGCCCAGCCCTCCGGGGCGCCCGCCCGCGCGGTGTGCGCGACCTCCGGATTGATCATGATGATGCCGCCGTGGCCGGCCCGGACCGTGCCCTGCCGGAGCCCGACCTCCTCGATTCCGGAGGTCACCGCGCAGACGACATAGCCGTCGTGCGCGTGGCGGGGAAAGGAGTGCCGGACGTAGCGGGCGCGCAGCAGGTCGAGGCCGGGCAGTCCGTCGTAGCGCCAGTGGCGCGCCCACTCGCCGCGCGCCCGCGGCATCGCGGCCGCCCCGGGCCCGCCGTCGGCGGCGCTCTCCCCGCTGACCATGACCATGCCGCCATTCTGCGTCCGCCGGGCGACCGCCGGCCCGCACGTCCGAGGCGTGGACGGCCGCGGCCGCGGCGCGCGGGGACCGCGTTGTCAGTGGTCCGGTGCACGATGGGGGACATGGCGAAGGCAGCGCTCGACTCGTTCTCCCCCGCGACCCGCGGCTGGTTCGCCGGGGCCTTCAGCGCACCGACGGCCGCGCAGGAGGGCGCCTGGCGGGCGATCGGCGCGGGCTCCGACGTCCTCGTGGTGGCGCCGACGGGCTCCGGCAAGACGCTGGCCGCCTTCCTCGCGTCGCTGGACGCGCTGGCGAGCACTCCGCCGCCCGCCGAGCTGAAGAAGCGCTGCCGGGTGCTGTACGTCTCCCCGCTGAAGGCGCTGGCCGTCGACGTCGAGCGCAATCTGCGCAGTCCGCTGACGGGCATCCGCCAGGAGTCGGTCCGTCTGGGGCTGCCGGAGCCGGACGTCACGGTCGGCATCCGTTCCGGGGACACCCCGCCCGCCGAGCGCCGCTCGCTCGCCAACCGCCCGCCGGACATCCTCATCACGACTCCCGAGTCCCTGTTCCTGATGCTCACGTCCTCGGCCCGGGAGGCGCTGGCGGGCGTCGAGACCGTGATCCTCGACGAGGTCCACGCCGTCGCCGGCACGAAACGCGGGGCGCATCTGGCGCTGTCCCTGGAGCGGCTGGACGAGCTCCTGGACCACCCGGCGCGGCGGATCGGACTGTCGGCGACGGTCCGCCCCGTGGAAGAGGTGGCCCGTTACCTGTCCCCACGGCGCCGGGTGGAGATCGTCCAGCCGCCGTCCGGGAAGCGTTTCGACCTCTCGGTGGTCGTCCCGGTGGAGGACATGGGCGAGCTGGGCGGCTCGCCGGTCCAGGAGGGCGACACCGGGGAGAAGCCGTCCATCTGGCCGCAGGTCGAGGAGAGGATCGCCGATCTCGTCCAGGCCCATCGCTCCACGATCGTCTTCGCCAACTCCCGCCGCCTGGCGGAGCGGCTGTGCAACCGTCTCAACGAGATCGCCTACGAACGCCGGACCGGTGAGGCGCTGCCCGAGCACCACTCCCCCGCGGAGCTGATGGCCGAGGCCGGGGCGGCCAAGGGAGCGCCGGCGCTGCTGGCCCGTGCCCACCACGGCTCCGTGTCCAAGGAGCAACGCGCCCAGGTGGAGGAGGACCTGAAGGCGGGCCGGCTGCCCGCCGTGGTCGCCACCTCCAGTCTGGAGCTGGGCATCGACATGGGCGCGGTCGATCTGGTCGTCCAGGTGGAGTCGCCGCCGTCGGTCGCCTCCGGGCTGCAGCGCGTCGGGCGGGCCGGGCATCAGGTCGGCGCGGTCTCGACGGGCATCGTCTTCCCCAAGTACCGCGGTGATCTGGTGCAGGCCGCCGTGGTCACCGAGCGGATGCGCTCCGGCGCCATCGAGGCGCTGCGGGTGCCGGCCAATCCGCTGGACGTCCTCGCCCAGCAGGTCGTCGCCATCACCGCGATGGACACCTGGGACGTCGAGGAACTGCTGGCGCTGGTCCGGCGGGCCGCCCCGTTCGCCGCCCTGCCCGAGTCGGCGTTCACCGCCGTGCTGGACATGCTCGCCGGCCGCTACCCCTCCGACGCCTTCGCCGAGCTGCGGCCGCGCCTGGTGTGGGACCGCGTCGCGCACACCGTCACGGGCCGCCCCGGGGCCCAGCGGCTGGCCGTCACCTCCGGCGGCACGATCCCCGACCGCGGCCTGTTCGGGGTCTTCCTGGCGGGCGGCGACTCCGGCAAGGGCGGCGGGCGGCGGGTGGGCGAGCTGGACGAGGAGATGGTCTACGAGTCCCGCGTCGGCGATGTCTTCACGCTCGGCACGACGTCCTGGCGCATCGAGGACATCACCCGTGACCGGGTGCTGGTCACCCCCGCCCCCGGAGTGCCGGGCCGGCTGCCCTTCTGGAAGGGCGACCAGCTGGGCCGCCCCCTGGAACTGGGCCGCGCACTCGGCGCGTTCCTCCGCGAGATCGGCACCCTCGCCCCGGAGGACGCCGGCGCCCGGCTGGCCGCCGCCGGACTGGACGACTGGGCGGTGTCCAATGTGCTGAGCTATCTCGCCGAGCAGAAGCAGGCCTGCGGCCATGTCCCCGATGACCGCACCATCGTCGTGGAGCGGTTCCGCGACGAGCTCGGCGACTGGCGGGTGGTCATCCACTCCCCGTTCGGCGCGCAGGTCCACGCCCCCTGGGCGCTGGCCCTCGGCGCCCGACTCGCCGAGCGGCACGGCATGGACGCCCAGGTGATGCACGCCGACGACGGCATCGTGCTGCGGCTGCCCGACGCCGATCTGATGGGCCTCGACCTCCTCGACGGCGACGACGGCTTCGCCCCGTCCGCCGGCCCGCTCGGCCGCGGCGCGGAGTACGACCCCGAGCAGTCCCCCGTGGGCGCCGCCGACGCCGTCTTCGACAAGGGCGAGGTGGACCAGCTCGTCACGGACCAGGTCGGCGGCTCCGCGCTGTTCGCCTCCCGGTTCCGGGAGTGCGCCGCCCGTGCCCTGCTGCTGCCGCGGCGCAGCCCCGGCAAGCGCACCCCGCTGTGGCAGCAGCGCCAGCGGGCCGCCCAGCTCCTCCAGGTGGCGAGCGAGTTCGGCTCCTTCCCGATCGTGCTGGAAGCCGTCCGCGAATGCCTCCAGGACGTCTTCGACGTCCCGGGCCTGACGGAGCTGATGGGCGACATCGAGGCCCGTCGGGTCCGCCTGGTGGAGGTCACCACCCCCGAACCGTCCCCGTTCGCCCGCTCGCTCCTCTTCGGCTATGTCGCCCAGTTCCTGTACGAGGGCGACTCCCCGCTCGCCGAGCGCCGCGCCGCCGCCCTCTCCCTGGACTCCCGGCTGCTCGCCGAGCTGCTCGGCCAGGCCGAGCTGCGCGAGCTGCTGGACGCCGAGGTGCTGGCCGAGCTGGAGCGCGAGCTGCAGTGGCGTACGGACGACCGGCGGGTCAAGGACGTCGAGGGCGTCGCCGACGTCCTGCGGCTGCTGGGGCCGCTGACCGACGCCGAGCTGGCCGAGCGCGGCGCGGACCCGGCCTGGCCGCGGGAGCTGGCCTCCGCCCGCCGTGCCCTGTCCGTGCGGATCGCGGGTGCCGACCACTGGGCCGCCGTCGAGGACGCCGGCCGGCTCCGTGACGCGCTGGGCACGGCGCTGCCGGTCGGCGTCCCGGAGTCGTTCACCGAACCGGTCAAGGACCCGCTCGGCGATCTGCTGTCCCGCTTCGCCCGTACCCACGGCCCGTTCACCTCCGAGCAGGCCGCCGCCCGCTTCGGCCTCGGCACCGCCGTCACCGACGGGGCGCTGCAGCGTCTCGCCGCCGCCGGCCGGGTGGTCCAGGGCGAGTTCCATCCCGCGGGCATCGGCCAGGAGTGGTGCGACGCCCAGGTGCTGCGCAGGCTGCGTCGCCGCTCCCTGGCCGCGCTGCGTGAGGAGCTGGAGCCGGTCCCGCCCGCCGCGCTGGCCGCCTTCCTCCCCCAGTGGCAGCAGGTCGGTGCCCCGCGCCCGGCAGGGGTCGGCGGTATGCCGGCACCGCCCGGGGGCGCCTCGCACGGCCTGCGCGGCATCGACGGCCTGGTGCGCGCCATCGAGCAGCTCCAGGGCGCTCCGGTGCCCGCCTCCGCCCTGGAGAAGCTGGTGCTGCCGTCCCGCGTCGGCGGCTACACCCCCGCCCTCCTGGACGAACTCACCGCCACCGGTGAGGTGGTGTGGGCCGGCGCCGGTGCCCTCCCCGGCAAGGACGGCTGGCTCTCACTGCATCTCGCCGACGCCGCCCCGCTGCTGCTCCCGCCGCCGCTCCCGCTCGAACTCACCGCGCTGCACGAGTCGTTGCTGACCGCCCTCGCCCCCGGTTACGGCCTGTTCTTCCGCCAGCTCGCCGACCAGGTCCGCGCCACCACCCACCCGGACGCCACCGACCCGCAGCTGGCCGACGCGCTGTGGGACCTGGCCTGGTCGGGCCGGCTGACGAACGACACCCTCGCCCCGCTGCGTGCCCTCCTCGGCTCGGGCCGTACGGCGGGCTCGACCGCGCATCGCGCCCGACGCGCCGTCCCCCGGGGCCGGTACGGCTCCCTCACCGCGGCCGCGGGAGGCCGCGGCGGCCGCCCCACCGCCTCCCGCTCCGGTCCGCCGACCGTGGGCGGCCGCTGGTCGCTCCTGCCCACCGCCGAGCCGGACCCGACGCACCGCGCCCATGCCCTGGCCCGTGCGCTCCTGGACCGGCACGGCATCGTCACCCGTGGCGCGGTCGCCGCCGAGGGCGTCGAGGGCGGGTTCTCCGCCGCGTACCGGGTGCTGGCCGCCTTCGAGGAGTCCGGCCAGGCCCGTCGCGGCTATGTGGTGGAGGGGCTGGGCGCCGCCCAGTTCGCGATGGACGGCGCGGTGGACCGGCTGCGCGCGGTCAGCACCCAGCGGGAGCGCACCGCCGATGACGCACCACCGGACGGCGGCCCGGCTCGCTCCCGGCCCGGCGGTCCGCAGCGCGCCGTCGTCCTGGCCGCCGCCGACCCCGCCAACGCCTACGGCGCCGCCCTGCCCTGGCCCGAGCCGCCCGAGGGATCGACCCACAAGCCCGGCCGCAAGGCGGGCTCCCTGGTCGTGCTCGTCGACGGTGAGCTGACGCTCTACATGGAGCGCGGCGGCAAGACCCTGCTCCTGTGGCCGCTCGGCCACGAACCGGACCGGGCCGCCATGGACCCCCGCCTCCGGCTCGCCGTCGAGGCGCTCACCGATGCCGCCCGCGCCGGCGCCCTGGGCACCCTCACCACCGAACGCATCAACGGCACCGCGGCCCTCACCTCCCCCTTCGCCGTCACCCTGGAGTCCGCCGGCTTCCACCCGACCCCACGGGGGCTGCGCCTGCGCGGATGACACCGGCGGCGCCCTCACCCCCGGCCCGGGCGCGGACCGCGCGCTCCCGCCTCCCACCGCCCGGCATCATGGGGGCATGCCCGAAGGTGACACCGTCTGGCGCCTGGCCCAGCGGCTCCACGACGCGCTGACCACCGGTCCGCTGACCCACTGCGATCTGCGCGTCCCCCGGCTGGCGACGGTGGATCTGACCGGCCGCGCGGTGCTGGGCGTCCTCCCCCGCGGCAAGCACCTCCTCACCCGCTTCGAGGGCGGCCTCACCCTCCACTCCCATCTGCGGATGGACGGCGCATGGCGGATCTACGCCCCGGACGAGCGCTGGCGCGGCGGCCCCGCCCACCAGATCAGGGCGGTCCTCGGCACCGCGGACCACACCGCCGTCGGCTACCGCCTCCCCGTGCTCGATCTGCTGCCCACCACCGACGAGTCCCGGGTCGTCGGCCATCTGGGCCCCGATCTCCTCGGCCCGGACTGGGACCCAGCGGAGGCCCTGCGCCGGCTGCTCGCCACTCCCGCCCGGCCCCTCGGCGAAGCCCTGCTCGACCAGCGCAACCTCGCCGGCATCGGCAATGTCTACAAGTCCGAGCTGTGCTTCCTGCTGCGCGCCTCGCCCTGGCTCCCCCTGGGAGACCTGCCCCGGCCGGACCGCGTGCCCACGCTCGCCAGGAAGCTCCTCGAAGCCAACAAGCGGCGCCCCGCCCGGGTCACCACCCCCAGCGCCCGCCCCGACCGCCGGCTGTGGGTCTACGGCCGGGCCGGCCACCCCTGCCTGCGCTGCGGCACCACGGTCCGCACCGCCGACCAGGACCCCGCCACCGAGGAACGCGTCACCTACTGGTGCCCCGCCTGCCAGCCGGACCCACCGGGCAGCCGCCCCGCGGGCTGACGCGAAGACCTCCCGCACGCCAATTGACGACCCGTCAGATATCTCCCTACCCTCGCACCATGCCCCTCCCGGCGTACGACCTCACGGGCCGGACCGCGCTCGTCACCGGCGCGGCGAGCGGTATCGGCCGCGCCACCGCCACCCTCCTCGCCGCGGCCGGCGCCACCGTCCACTGCGCCGACCTCGACGAACAGGGCGCACAGGCGACCGCCGCGGCCATCACCGCGGCAGCGGGCTCCGCACACGCCCACCGGCTCGACGTCACCCGGCGTTCCCAGGTAGCCGCCGTGGTCGCCGCCGCCCGCAGCACCACCGGCCGCCTGGACGTGCTGGCGAACATCGCCGGAATCATGCACTCCGCCCCCGTCCTGGAGACCGCGGACGCGGACCTGGACCGGGTCTGGAACACCAACTTCAAGGGCGTGCTGTACGGCTGCCAGGAGGCCGCGCGCACCATGATCGCCACCGCCACCCCGGGCTCCCTGGTGAACATGGCCTCCGGGGCGATCGACACCGGCGCCCCCGGCCTGCTCTGCTACGGCGCCGCCAAGGCCGCCGTCGTCCAGCTCACCAAGACCTTGGCCACCGAGGTCGGCCGGCACGGCATCCGCGTCAACGCCGTCGCCCCGGGCTGGATACGTACCGCGATGACCGGCCGCCACACCGCGGAGGCGCAGCAGCAGGCGGAGGGACCGATGATCCGGATGTCCCCTCTGGGGAGGGTGGGGGAGCCGGAGGACGTCGCCCACACCGTGCTGCATCTGGCGTCGGACGCCTCGTCCTTCATGACCGGCCAGGTCCTCCGCCCGAACGGCGGCGTCGCCATGCCCTGGTGAGCACCCCGGAACCCGCCACCCGGCACCCCCGGACCCGCCGCGCCACCCGCCGCACGGCGCGATGACAGAGGCCCTCGTTCCGCTTCGTCCGCGGAACGCAGTGCACCGGCAGCAGACTGAGCCCCCAGCCGCCCACCATCACGGCCCCCTCGACCACCCCCGACGACTGCGGCCACACCACCAGCCGGACCGCGGCCCACCACCACAGGCCCCCGACGACCACCCCGGATATCCAGCGCCCCGGTACGGCCCGCGGGCGCCGTCCGGCCGGCCCGCGGGCCGTGACGTCACGCCACCCCATGGCTGCCTCCTCCGGCCGACGCTAGACGGGTCCCGCCGCCCGGCGGGAGGGCGCACCGGGGCGTTTCCGGCGCGCGAGCGGCCCCACAAGCCCCGGCACGGGACCCGGCACCGCCTGCCCCGTCAGGCACATCCGGGGGCCACCGAGCCCCGGCGCGGGCCGCCGCCGGTCACCGGGCCTCGGCCTGGAACATCCAGTGGTGCTTCTCCAGGTCGGCGGTCAGCCCGATGAGGATGTCCTGGCTGACCGGGTCCGGGTCCGCGGTGGCGATGATCCGCTCACGCATGCGGGCGATGACCGAGCCCAGGGCCTCCACCATCGCCCGGACCACGTCGCCGTCCTTGGCCCAGCCGTCCTTGACCTCGCCGATACCGCTGGTCTTGGCGACGGTGGACGCCCGCCCGTCCGGGGACACCCCGATCGCCGCCGCCCGCTCGGCCACCGTGTCGGCGTGCTGCCGCCCGCTGGTGACGACCTCGTCGAGCTGGAGATGTACGGAGCGGAAGCGCGCCCCGATGACGTTCCAGTGCACCTGCTTCGCGACGAGGGAGAGATCCACCAGGTCGACGAGCGCTCCCTGGAGGGCGTTCCCGACGATGGCGCGGTCCGCGTCGGACAGTGTGCTCTTGACGACAGACATCCAGATACTCCTTTTCAGGCGATTTATCCGGTTTTGCCATCGTACAAATGAATCGCCCGTTCCGAGCTGCCCGGACGGTCCGGCCGAGCGCCCGCCGGAGCCCCCGGTGAGCCGCACACCCCCGCCCCCGCACGGGCAGCACGAAGCCCCGGCGGGCTGCTGCCCACCGGGGCTTCGATGCGTACGAACAGGGGTGTCAGGCCGCGACGACATCCACGACGTCTGCCGGGGACTTGATGGTCACGCGGTCCTCCGGCACACCGGCCAGGGACGTGACGGACACCGAATTGAGCTTCGGCCGCACCGGTGCGGGCACCGGGTCGCTCGCGGCCGCGGACGCTGCCAGCTCGGCGAGCGCCAGCTCATCGCTGACCTCCCGCATGAGCTCGGACATGCGCACGTCCAGCGCGTCACAGATCGACGAGAGCAGTTCGGAGGACGCCTCCTTCTGCCCCCTCTCGACCTCGGACAAATAGCCGAGCGATACCCGGGCGGAGGAAGAGACCTCGCGCAGGGTTCGGCCCTGGCGCTGACGCTGTCGGCGCAGCACGTCACCCAGCAGGCGACGAAGCAGAATCATCGCTGGCTCCCTCCTCGGACCTCGGATTCGGATCCTTCTCGCCCCACCGTACCGCCTCGGGCGGGACCGGTGCCGGGCGCAAGTACGTGTTCACTCAGGGCTGCAAACATCCATTCCCCCCGTGTTGTTCCGTATCCTGTGCCCGCGATTTTTCTGTCAGTTCGCTCAACAACAGTGCGAGCACGGCGCGAATGGTGTCCTGGCGGATCTGCTCCCGGTCCCCCGCCAGCGACAGCCGGCGCACCGTTCCGGCACCGTCCGGTCCCTGGACCGCGACGAAAACGGTGCCCACCGGATGCCCGTCCTGCGGATCGGGGCCGGCCACCCCGGTGGTGGCGAGGCCCCAGTCGGCGCCCAGCACCCGCCGCGCGCCCTGTGCCATCTGCCGGGCGACCTCGCCGTCCACGGCGCCGCGCTCGGCCAGCAGAGCGCCGTCCACCCCCAGCACATCCCGCTTGACCTCGGTCGCATACGCCGTGACCGCGCCTCGGACCACCCGCGAGGCCCCCGGGACGGCGGTCAGTGCGCCCGCCACCAGTCCGCCGGTCAGTGATTCCGCCACGGCCAGGCTCTGGCCCCGCCCGGCGAGCAGCTCCAGCGCCCCGGCAGCGGCCGAACCCGGCCCGCTCACCGTGCGGTGTCCCGCTCGGCGCGCGCGGCCCGCTCCCGGGCCAGCCCGGCCCGGCGCAGCACCACGGCCTGCCGGACGTAGTCGATCCCGGTGAGGACGGTGAGCGCCACCGCCACCGCCATCACCCACCAGCGGAAGGTGGCCAGCGGACCGGTCAGCACCAGGACGTACATCCCGACCGCGGTGCCCTGCGCCAATGTCTTGATTTTGCCGCCACGACTGGCCGGAATGACCCCGTGCTTGATCACCCAGAACCGCATCAGCGTGATGCCGAGCTCCCGGAAGAGGATCACGCCGGTCACCCACCAGGGCAGATCACCCAGCACCGACAGACAGACCAGCGCGGCACCCATGATCGCCTTGTCGGCGATCGGGTCGGCGATCTTGCCGAAGTCGGTGACCAGGTTGTACGCGCGTGCCAGATGCCCGTCGAAAATGTCGGTGATCATGGCGACGGCGAACGCGGCCCAGGCGAAGACCCGCCAGACCGGGTCCGTTCCGTCGTCGTGCATCAGCAGCAGCACGAAGGCCGGGACCAGCACCAGCCGCAGCATCGTCAGGACGTTGGCGATGTTCCACAGCCCGGCCTGCCGGACGGCCGGCGCCGTGCGCGGGCCACCAGCTGCGGATGCCGGGACTCCGGTCATCTGCCCGCCTCCTCGGTACACCCCGTGCCCTCCACCGACAGCACCTCCGCGACGAGGTCCACCCCCTCGCTCGCCACCACCTTTGCTTCGACCATACGACCGGGCTCCAGTTCCCGGGTGGTCGACAGCAGGGTGACGCCATCGGTCTCCGGAGCCTGGTGCGCGGCCCGCCCGACGAGGCCGTCCTCGTCGTCGGCCCGGTCGACCAGCACCCGCAGCGTCTCGCCGACCCGCTCCTCGGCGCGCTGCGCGGTCAGCTCCTCGGCCAGCCGCGAGACCCGCGCCAGCCGCTCGGCGACCACGTCCGGGTCGACCTTGGCCTCGTACGAGGCGGCCTCGGTGCCGTCCTCGTCGGAGTAGCCGAAGACGCCGATGGCGTCGAGCCGGGCCTCGATGAGGAAGCGCTCCAGCTCCGCCAGGTCGCTCTCGCTCTCGCCGGGGAAGCCGACGATGAAGTTGGAGCGGGCACCGGCCTGCGGCGCCTTGGTGCGGATCGTCTCCAGCAGCTCCAGGAAGCTGTCGGTGCCGCCGAAGCGCCGCATGGAGCGCAGCACACCGGGCGCCGAGTGCTGGAAGGAGAGATCGAAGTAGGGCGCCACCTTGTCCGTGCCGGTCAGCACATCGATCAGACCGGGCCGCATCTCCGCGGGCTGGAGGTAGCTGACCCGGATGCGCTCGATGCCGTCGACGGCCGCCAGCTCCGGCAGCAGCGTCTCCAGCAGGCGGATGTCGCCGAGGTCCTTGCCGTAGGAGGTGTTGTTCTCGGAGACCAGCATGACCTCCTTGACGCCCTGCTCGGCCAGCCAGCGGGTCTCCCCGAGCACGTCCGAGGGGCGGCGGGAGATGAACGAACCGCGGAAGGACGGGATGGCGCAGAACGAGCAGCGCCGGTCGCAGCCGGAGGCCAGCTTCACCGAGGCGACGGGGTTGGAGTCCAGCCGGCGGCGCAGCGGCGCCCGCGGTCCGGACTTCGGTGCGACGCCCTCGGGCAGGTCCTCGGGGGCCGAGGCCAGCGCGTCCCCGTGGCCGGGCAGCGCGACCCCGTCGGCGTCCTGGCGCTCGGCGGGGCTGATCGGCAGCAGCTTGCGGCGGTCGCGCGGCGCGTGGGCCTCGACGTTTCCGCCGCTCAGGATGGTCTGCAGACGGCCGGAGATGTCGCTGTAGTCGTCGAAGCCGAGCACACCGTCCGCCTCGGGCAGCGCCTCGGCGAGCTCCTTGCCGTAGCGCTCGGCCATGCAGCCGACGGCCACCACGGCCTGGGTTCTGCCGTGATCCTTCAGATCGTTGGCTTCCAGCAGGGCATCGACGGAGTCCTTCTTGGCGGCCTCGACGAAACCACAGGTGTTGACGACGGCGACATCGGCATCGGCGGCTTCCTCGACGAGCTCCCAGCCGTCCGCTGCCAGGCGGCCTGCGAGCTCCTCCGAGTCCACCTCATTACGGGCGCAGCCAAGGGTGACAAGGGCGACGGTACGGCGTTCGGGCATAGGCCTCAGCCTACTTTGTCCTGGCCACCCCCTTGGCGCGCAGGTCTCCGCCGCTGGTCCCGGGCTCCGGGGCCGGGCGGCGGACGCCCCCTGAGAAGGGCGTTCAGCCCGCCTGGGGGTCCCCGGGCGTATAGCTGAGCCGCTCGACGGTGCCCTTCTCGCCGACCTGCTTGACCTCCTTGCCGTTGACGTACAGCTGCACGGCTCCGGCGTTACCGAGGACCAGGTCGATCCGCTTCTTGTCGGTGATGGTCTTGGACTCGCCCTGCTTGAGCAGGCCGTCCTCCAGGAGCTTGCCGTTGGCGTCCTTGGCGGAGATCCAGCTCTGGCCGTCCCGGGCGGTCACCTTGATCGTGACCTTGTCCTTCGGCAGCCCGGCGACCGCGCTGTCCGAGGGTTCGGGGTCGGGCTTGATGGGCGGCTTGATGGTGGAGGGATGGCGGGTGGGCGCCGGCGCCTTCGCATGGGCGTCGCCGGCCGCGACCGGGCCGCCCTCGCTCTTGTCGCCGCCCGTGAAGAGCGTGAAGCCCGCGAATCCCACCACGGCGACGATCGCCGCGACCATCGCCGCGGTCCAGTTGGGCCGGCGCGGCTCGGAGCGGATGCGTTCGGCTTCGTAGAGCGGCGCGGCGGGGGTCGGCTCGGGCCGGCCGCCGTGCTCGGCGTCGAACTGGTCGATCAGGGGTCGGGAATCGAGGGATACGGCGCGGGCGAGCGCCCGGATGTGGCCCCGGGCGTAGACGTCGCCTCCACAGCGGGAGAAGTCGTCCTGCTCGATCGCGTGCACGAGGGGGATGCGCACCCGTGTCGTCGTACTGACCTCTTCGACGGTCAGTCCCGCTCCGATACGGGCCTTCTGGAGGGCAGCACCGACGGAAGGCCGGTCTGCTTCGGGGGAGTTGCCGATGGACACGGAGGCGCCTTTCGAGCGTGTAGCCACCTGCTGGAAGCTCAGTCTAGGGGTGGAGCGAAAGGGTCGGGCAAGCGGGAGAGCGGTCTTTGTACGCCATCGGAACGCCGTCGGCGGTGCCCTGGGGCTCGAGGGTGAAACATCGCTCCCTCATCTCCCTCAACTTGACGTATCGGCAGGAGAAACGGTTGCCTTTTTCTTTCGTTCGGGTGGCCCGGATGTCTGTGCTACTCGGTAGCCTCCCCCCGGATCACCGCCAGCACTCCGTCCAGCTCCTCAGGCTTCACAAGAACGTCACGAGCCTTTGACCCCTCGCTCGGTCCGACGACGTTCCGGGACTCCATCAGGTCCATCAGCCGCCCGGCCTTGGCGAAGCCCACCCGCAGCTTGCGCTGGAGCATCGACGTCGAGCCGAACTGGGTGGAAACCACCAGCTCAGCGGCCTGACACAGCAGGTCGAGGTCATCGCCGATGTCCTCGTCGATCTCCTTCTTCTTCGCCGTGCCGACGGTGACGTCCTCACGGAAGACCGGCGCCATCTGGTCCTTGCAGTGCTGGACGACGGCCGCGACCTCCGCCTCGGTCACGAACGCGCCCTGCATCCGCACCGGCTTGTTGGCGCCCATCGGCAGGAAGAGCCCGTCGCCCTTGCCGATCAGCTTCTCGGCGCCCGGCTGGTCGAGGATGACCCGGCTGTCGGCGAGCGAGGAGGTGGCGAACGCGAGGCGGGAGGGCACATTGGCCTTGATCAGGCCGGTGACCACGTCGACGGACGGGCGCTGGGTGGCGAGCACCAGGTGGATGCCGGCGGCGCGGGCGAGCTGGGTGATGCGGACGATCGCGTCCTCCACGTCGCGCGGCGCGACCATCATCAGGTCCGCCAGCTCGTCCACGATCACCAGCAGGTACGGGTACGGCGCCAGCTCCCGCTCGCTGCCCTCGGGCGGGCTGACCTTGCCCAGGCGCACCGCTTCGTTGAAGTCGTCGATGTGCCGGAAGCCGTAGGCCGCGAGGTCGTCGTAGCGCAGGTCCATCTCGCGCACCACCCACTGCAGCGCCTCGGCGGCCCGCTTGGGGTTGGTGATGATCGGCGTGATCAGGTGCGGGATGCCCTCGTACGCGGTCAGCTCGACGCGCTTGGGGTCGACCAGCACCATCCGGACGTCCTCCGGGGTGGCCCGCACCATGACCGAGGTGATCAGGCAGTTGATGCAGGAGGACTTGCCGGAGCCGGTGGCACCGGCCACGAGGACGTGCGGCATCTTCGTCATGTTGGCCATGACGTAGCCGCCCTCGACGTCCTTGCCGAGCGCCACCAGCATCGGATGGTCGTCGCCCGCGGAGTCGGCCAGCCGCAGCACATCGCCGAGGTTGACCATCTCGCGGTCGGTGTTGGGGATCTCGATGCCGACCGCGGACTTGCCCGGGATCGGGCTGATGATGCGGACGTCGGGGCTGGCCACCGCGTAGGCGATGTTCTTGGCCAGTGCGGTGATCTTCTCGACCTTGACGGCCGGGCCCAGCTCGACCTCGTAGCGGGTGACCGTCGGGCCCCGGGTGAAGCCGGTGACCGCGGCGTCGACCTTGAACTCCTGGAAGACCGTGGTCAGCGAGGTCACTATGGCGTCGTTCGCGGCGCTGCGGGTCTTGCCGGGCCCGCCCCGCGCGAGCAGCTCCAGCGAGGGCAGGGAGTAGGTGATGTCGCCGGACAGCTGGAGCTGCTCGGCACGGGCCGGCAGCTCCCCGGAGGGCTCGGGCGGGGCCTTGGTGAAGTCCGGCACGGCAGGGGTGCGCTCGACCGGGGACGGCTCCGGCTCGGCGCCCCGGGCCGGCGGCACCGAGCCGCTCTCCCCCGCGGTGTCCTCGTGCCCCCGGCGCTCGCCGGAGACGCTGCTGCTGAGGCCGGCGACGAGCGGGGAGGGCTGGACGCCGTGCAGCACCGCGCCGTCCAGCGCGGCGGCGGCCGCCGCGGCGACGTCCACCGCGTCCATCGGCCGGTCCGGGTCGGGCTGGGCGGCGGCCCGGCGCGGCCGGCGCCGCTTGGCGAGAGCCGCTTCCTCTATCGCGTCCGGGTCGCTCGCGGCCGCCGCGGCGGCGCTGCGGCGCGGCTTGCGGGCCGGCTGCTCGCGCCAGTCCTCGGCGTAGTCCTCGGCCTCGTCGTAGTACGTCTCGTCCGGGGCGGGGTGCACCACGCCCAGCTTGACGCCGAGCGCCCGCAGCCGCTGCGGAATGGCGTTCACCGGCGTCGCGGTGACCACCAGCAGCCCGAAGACGGTCAGCAGCGCCAGCAGCGCCACCGCCAGGGTCTGCCCGACGGTGAAGAGCAGCGGCTTGGACGCGACCCACCCGAGATAGCCGCCGGCGTCCTGTATGGCGGCCAGCCCCTCGTTCCGGCCCGGGGAGCCGCAGGCCATCGCGACCTGTCCGAGTATGCCGACGACGAGCGCCGACAGCCCGATGACGATCCGGCCGTTGGCCTCCGGCTTCTCGGGGTGCCGGATGAGGCGTACCGCGATGCCGCCCAGCAGTATCGGCACGACCAGGTCGAGCCGGCCGAAGGCGCCGGTCACCAGCAGCTCGACGAGATCGCCGACCGGACCGCTGAGGTTGGACCAGGTACCGCCCGCGATCACCAGGGCCATGCCGAGCAGCAGCAGCGCCAGTCCGTCCTTGCGGTGCGCCGGATCGAGGTTCTTCGCGCCGCGGCCCACGCCGCGGAACATCGCCCCGATGCCGTGCGCGAGCCCCAGCCAGCAGGCGCGGGCGAGGCGGTAGACACCGCCGGTGGGCGACGGCGCCGGCCTGGGGGCGGCCTTCTTCGCGGGTGCCCTCTTGGCCGGTGCCCTCTTCGCGCCCGCGGCCTTCTTGGCCGGCGGCTTCGCGGGCGCTCTCTTCGCGGCGGTCTTCTTGGCGGCGCCCGCGGTCCGTCCGGCGCGCTGCTTCGAGGGGCCCGCCGTGCTCTGGGTTCCCTTGCCGGACGTACGTGAGGCCATGGCGACGAGATTACAGGCGAACACAGGCGTGACACGAGCGCACGGCGCTTCACCCGAACGTGTCGCACGCCCGTCTCATGACGGGGTGTCAGTCACCCCGCGACGTTTCCCGACCCCGGCTCCAGGGCGTCCAGCGCCCTGCGCAACCCGGTCAGTTTGCGCTCCAGATGAGCCGCCGTGGCGACCGCCGCCGCGTCCGCCGTCTCGTCCAGCTGCTTGGACAGCGCCTCGGCCTGCTCCTCGACCGCGGCCAGCCGCGCGGAGAGCTCGGCGAGCAGCCCCGCGGACTCCCGCGCCTCGTCGGCGTTGGGCCGGCCGCCCTCCAGCTGGAGCCTCAGCAGGGAGGCCTGCTCCCGCAGTTGGCAGTTCTTCATGTAGAGCTCGACGAACACCGAGACCTTGGCGCGCAGCACCCACGGGTCGAACGGCTTGGAGATGTAGTCCACCGCGCCGGCCGCATACCCGCGGAAGGTGTGATGCGGGCCGTGGTTGATGGCCGTGAGGAAGATGATCGGGATGTCACGGGTCCGCTCGCGCCGCTTGATGTGCGCGGCGGTCTCGAAACCGTCCATGCCCGGCATCTGCACATCGAGCAGAATCACCGCGAAATCATCCGTGAGCAGTGCTTTGAGCGCTTCCTCCCCGGACGATGCCCGCACCAGTGTCTGATCGAGCGCGGAGAGGATCGCCTCCAGCGCCAGCAGATTCTCCGGCCGGTCATCGACCAGGAGGATCTTGGCCTTCTGCACCATGGCCCGTCCTCCTCGCCCCGGCATCGAACCGGACGCCGCCCCAGGGGACGACTCCGTCACGCCGCCCGTCCTTGTGCCGGTCATGGTAGCTGCACCCCGCCTGTCGCCACACCCTGTCACCGCGATGTCACTGTGCACGTAGCAGAAACGCAGACAGGGACCAGAAGGTTCCCCGAATCCCACGGTTCCACACGTCCGCGGCAACACTGAGTCAGCACGCGATGATCCCCTTTCGCCTCCATACTGGACGCTCCGTCACTCCGCCCGCATCCATTGCTCCATGACCGACAACAGATGATCGGTATCCACCGGCTTGGTCACGTAGTCGGAGGCTCCGGAGTCGATGCTCTTCTCCCGGTCGCCCTTCATGGCCTTCGCGGTCAGCGCGATGATGGGAAGCCCGGCGAACTGCGGCATCCGGCGGATCGCCGCCGTGGTCGCATAGCCGTCCATCTCCGGCATCATGATGTCCATCAGGACCAGCACGATGTCGTCGTGCTGCTCCAGCACCTCGATGCCCTCGCGGCCGTTCTCCGCGTACAGCACCGACAGCCCGTGCTGTTCCAGGACGCTGGTGAGGGCGAAGACGTTGCGGATGTCGTCGTCGACGATCAGCACCTTCTCACCGTGGAAACCGCCCTCGAAGGCCGGGTCCACCAGATCCTGGCCGTTGCCGAGCCAGGGCTCCTCAGCGGGCTGCTGCGGGGCCGGCTGCGGCGGCGTCTGCAGCGGGGCCTGCGGGGGCGTCTGCGGCGCCTGTGGGGGCGCCGCGGCCGGCTGCTGCCGCCCGGAGAGCTCGAAGCGCCGCGGAGTTCCCGAAATCGCCCGGCGGCGGCGCCTGCTGAGGCTGCCTCCGGAGCCCAGCTCGTGCTCCTGCCGCTCCTCGGCCTCCTGCTGCCCGACCTCGCTCTCGCGCGCCTCCGCGTCCATCGCGAGCCCGCCGGCCACCAGCTGCGGGTAGCCCTGCGGCGGCAGCCCGCCCGGGTTGTGCGGCAGGTAGAGCGTGAAGGTGGAGCCGCGGCTGGGCTCACTCGCGGCATGGATCTCGCCGCCCAGCAGCCGGGCGATCTCCCGGCTGATGGACAGGCCCAGGCCCGTACCGCCGTACTTGCGGCTGGTCGTGCCGTCCGCCTGCTTGAACGCCTCGAAGATGACCCGCATCTTGCTCGACGCGATGCCGATACCGGTGTCGGTCACCGAGAAGGCGATCATGTCCGCGTCCGGGTCCCGCAGCGAACCGTGCTCCAGCAGCTGCTCCCTGATGGCCACCGGGACGTCCGCGCCGGCCGGCCGGATCACCAGCTCGACGGCACCGCTGTCGGTGAACTTCACCGCGTTGGACAGTAGGTTGCGCAGCACCTGCAGCAGCCGCTGCTCGTCGGTGTGCAGCGTGGCCGGCAGCTCCGGGGAGACCCGCACCGAGAAGTCGAGTCCCTTCTCCGCGGTCAGCGGCCGGAACGTCGCCTCCACGTAGTCCACGAGCTGGACCAGCGCGATCCGCGTCGGGCTGACGTCCATCTTGCCCGCCTCGACCTTCGACAGGTCGAGGATGTCGTTGATCAGCTGGAGCAGGTCGGAACCCGCGCCATGGATGGTTTCGGCGAATTCGACCTGCTTCGGGGAGAGGTTCCCCTCGGCGTTGTCGGCCAGCAACTTGGCCAGAATCAGCAGGGAGTTGAGCGGCGTGCGCAGCTCGTGCGACATGTTCGCCAGGAACTCCGACTTGTAGCGCATCGAGACCGCGAGCTGCTCGGCGCGCTCCTCCAGGACCTGCCGCGCCTCCTCGATCTCGGTGTTCTTCACCTCGATGTCGCGGTTCTGCGCCCGCAGCTGCTCGGCCTTCTCCTCCAGCTCCGTGTTGGACAGCTCCAGCGCCTTCTGCCGGCTTTCCAGCTCGGCCGAGCGCTCCTTGAGCTGCTCGGTCAGCTCCTGCGACTGCTTGAGCAGCACCTCGGTCTTGGTGTTCACCGAGATGGTGTTGACGCTGGTCGCGATCATCTCGGCGATCTGGCTGAGGAAGTCCTTCTGGATCTGGGTGAACGGCTGGAAGGACGCCAGCTCGATCACGCCGAGCACCTTGTCCTCGAACAGCACCGGCAGCACGATCACATTCGCCGGCGGCGCCTCGCCCAGCCCGGAGGCGATCTTGAGATAGCCGGACGGGACGTTCTCCACCAGGATGGTTCGCCCCTCCTCCGCCGCCGTGCCGATCAGCGTCTCGCCGGGCTTGAAGGTCGTCGGCATCCCGCCCATGGCGTAGCCGTACGAGCCCATCAGCCGCAGCTCGTACGCCCCGGCCTCGCCGCCGTCCGCGCCGATCTCCTGGCTGTCGGGCTGCGCCGCGAGGAAGAACGCGCCGTGCTGGGCGGAGACCGCGGGCGACAGCTCGCTCATGATGAGCGTGGCGACGTCCTTGAGGTCGCGGCGGCCCTGCATCAGACCGGAGATCCGGGCGAGGTTGCCCTTGAGCCAGTCCTGTTCCTCGTTGGCGAGGGTGGTCTCCCGGAGCGTGGAGATCATGGTGTTGACGTTGTCCTGGAGCTCCAGGATCTCGCCGGCCGCGTCCACGTCGATCCGGACGTTGTGGTCGCCGAGGGTGACCGCCGCGGCGACCGCGGCGATGGCCCGCACCTGACGGGTCAGGTTGCCCGCCATCTCGTTCACCGACTCGGTCAGGTCCCGCCAGGTGCCGGCCACGCCGCGCACCTGCGCCTGACCGCCCAGCTGGCCTTCCGTGCCCACCTCACGGGCCACCCTGGTGACCTGTTCGGCGAAGGACGACAGCTGGTCGACCATGGTGTTGATGGTGGTCTTCAACGCGAGGATCTCGCCCCGCGCGTCGATGTCGATCTTCTTGGTCAGGTCGCCCTTGGCGATGGCGGTGGTGACCATGGCGATGTTGCGGACCTGGCCGGTGAGGTTGTTGGCCATCGAGTTCACGGACTCGGTGAGGTCCTTCCACGTACCGGCGACGCCGGGGACGCGGGCCTGACCGCCCAGGATGCCGTCGGTGCCCACCTCACGGGCCACTCGCGTGACCTCGTCGGCGAACGACGACAGCGTCGTGACCATCGTGTTGACCGTGTCGGCGAGCTGCGCGACCTCGCCGCGCGCCTCGACCGTGACCTTCTTGGTGAGGTCGCCGTTGGCGACCGCCGCCGAGACCTGGGAGATGTTGCGCACCTGGATGGTCAGGTTGTTGGCCATCAGGTTCACGTTGTCGCTGAGGTCCAGCCAGATGCCGGTGGCGCCCGGCACCCGCGCCTGACCGCCCAACTGCCCCTCGGTGCCCACCTCGCGGGCCACCCGGGTCACCTGCTCGGCGAACGACGACAGCTGGTCGACCATCGTGTTGACGGTCGTGACCAGTTCGAGGATCTCACCCTTGGCGTCGACGGTGATCTTCTTCGACAGGTCACCGCGGGCCACCGCGGTCGTCACCTCGGCGATGTTGCGCACCTGCGAGGTGAGGTTGTTCGCCATGAAGTTGACGGACTGGGTGAGGTCCTTCCAGGTGCCGCTGACGCCCTGCACCTCGGCCTGGCCGCCCAGGATGCCCTCGGTGCCGACCTCACGGGCGACCCGGGTGACCTGCTCCGCGAACGAGGAGAGCTGGTCGACCATCGTGTTCAGGGTGTTCTTCAGCTCCAGGATCTCGCCCCGGGCGTCCACGTCGATCTTCTGCGACAGGTCACCCCGCGCGACCGCCGTGGCGACCTGCGCGATGTTGCGGACCTGGGCCGTGAGGTTGCCGGCCATGCCGTTCACGGAGTCGGTCAGATCGCGCCAGACACCCGCGACGCCCGGCACCTGCGCCTGACCGCCCAGCCTGCCGTCCGTGCCGACCTCCCGGGCGACCCGGGTGACCTGCTCGGCGAAGGCGGAGAGCTGGTCGACCATCGTGTTGATGGTGTTCTTCAGCTCCAGGATCTCGCCGCGCGCGTCCACGTCGATCTTCTGCGACAGGTCACCCCGGGCGACCGCCGTCGTCACCTGGGCGATCTGCCGCACCTGTGAAGTCAGGTTCCCCGCCATGAAGTTGACGGAGTCGGTCAGTTCCTTCCAGGTGCCGCTGACGCCGTCCACCCGGGCCTGACCGCCCAGCCGGCCCTCGGTGCCCACGTCCCTGGCCATCCGCGTGACCTGGTCGGCGAACGAGGACAGCTGGTCCACCATGGTGTTCACGGTGTTCTTCAGCTGGAGCATCTCGCCGGAGACGTCGACGGTGACCTTCTGCGAGAGGTCACCGTTGGCGACCGCCGTCGTCACCTGGGCGATGTTGCGCACCTGCCCGGTGAGGTTGCGGAAGGCGGTGTTCACGGAGTCCGTGAGGTCCTTCCACGTCCCCGCCGCCCCGGGCACCGCCGCCTGGCCGCCCAGCTCGCCCTCGACCCCGATCTCCCGTGCGACGCGCGTCACTTCGGCGCCGAACGACGAGAGCTGACCCACCATCGTGTTGACGGTGTTCTTCAACTCCAGCATTTCACCGGCGACATCGACGGTGACCGTCTGGGAGAGGTCACCGTTGGCGACCGCCGTCGTCACCTGCGCGATGTCCCGCACCTGCGCCGTCAGGTTGCGGAAGGCGGTGTTCACCGAATCGGTGAGGTCCTTCCACGTCCCGGCCGCGCCCGGCACCTGCGCCTGGCCGCCGAGCTGGCCCTCGGCGCCGACCTCGTTCGCCACCCGCGTCACTTCGTCCGCGAAGGTCCGCAGCGTCTCGGTCATGGTGTTGATCGTGTCGGCCAGCTGTGCGACCTCGCCGCGTGCACTGACCGTGACCTTCTGCGACAGATCGCCGTTCGCGACGGCCGTGGTGACCTGCGCGATCCCCCGCACCTGCGCGGTGAGGTTGCCGGCCATGAGATTGACCGAATCCGTCAGGTCCTTCCACACCCCGGCGACGCCGGGGACCTGGGCCTGACCGCCCAGCTCACCCTCCGTACCGACCTCACGGGCGACCCGCGTCACCTCGGAGGCGAACGAGGAGAGCTGGTCGACCATCGTGTTGACGGTGTTCTTCAGCTCCAGCATCTCGCCGGAGACATGGACGGTCACCTTGCGCGACAGATCGCCCTTGGCCACCGCCGTGGTGACGAGAGCAATGTCACGCACCTGGGCCGTCAGCCGGGACGCCATGGTGTTGACGGATTCCGTGAGGTCCTTCCACGAACCCGACATTCCGCGCACCCGCGCCTGGCCGCCGAGCTTGCCCTCCGTACCGACCTCACTGGCCACTCTCGTGACCTCGTCGGTAAAGGCGGAGAGCTGATCCACCAGCCCGTTGACGGTCCGGCCGACCTTCAGGAATTCACCCCGCAGAGGGTGCTCCGAAGAGCTGTCCGAACTGCGCGAGCGCAGATCCATCCGCTGTTCCAGGTCGCCCTCGGAGACCGCCGACAGCACCCGCCCCACCTCGGAGACGGGCCGTACGAGGTCGTCGACCAGGGCGTTCGAGGCGTCGATCGCCGCGGCCCAGGAGCCCTCTGCGGCACCGACCTCCAGCCGCTCCGTGAGCTTGCCCTCACGGCCGACGACCCGGCGCACCCGCGTCAGCTCGCCCGTGAGATGCAGATTGCGGTCCGCGACCTCGTTGAAAACCGCCGCGATCTCCGACATGACACCGTCGCCGGAAACCGTGAGCCGTTTGCGGAAGTTCCCGTCCCGCATCGCGACCAACGCGACCAACAGCCGATTCAGCGCAGCCGTATCCACCTCGGTCGTCCCGTTGTTCCGGGATCGTCCGCCTTTCGCGCGCGTGCTTGCGCCCCGCGCCGCTGCGCCAGACTCCACCGTGTCCCTCCCGCAGGGTCGACCGTTCTACCCGGGCTTTCTCTTGATACTTGCCCAGTGTTTCACCATGGCTCAACCAGGCCATAACAGTTCGGCAGCATCGCACACCGTCCCGGTGCACGATTGGGGCGGAAACACACGTGACCGGCATCCTTGGGTGCGGCGAAGGTAAGTAACCTGGCATACGGCTGTCCACCGCCCCGGCCATCGAGTACGGGCGGTGGGACGAGCACAACAGGTATTCGGAGGGGCGCCGCGACCATGGGGGAGCAGATCACCGACACACGCATGAGGAGACCAGTGATCACCGCGCGGGCCGCCGCAACCTTCGAGCCGGTCGGGCGCTCCGTCGCCACTGCCCGTGCGTTCGTGCGCGACACCCTGCAGGGCTGGGGCTGCGCCGACATCGTCGACGACGCCGTCGTCCTGACGAGTGAGCTGGTCACCAACGCCGTGGTGCACGCCGGCACCGCCGCCGACGTGCTGTGCCTGCGCAACGAGTCCGGAGTGCGGATCTCGGTCGCCGACCGCTACCCCGAACGGGAGATCCCGCTCCAGAACGCCGGCCAGGTCGTCGTCCACCCCGACCGCGAGGGCGGCCGCGGCCTGCTGCTGTGCGGCGCGCTGGCCTCCCGCTGGGGCGTCGAGTACACCGCCGCGCAGAAACACGTGTGGTTCCAGCTCGACCTCCCCGAGCGCCCGGCAGGCACCCGCTCGGCGGGCCCCGCGCTGCCCGTGGACGCCCTGCCGGTCACCGACACCCGCGTCCGCGTCGCCGTGATCCAGATCGACCGCGGCGGCTGCATCAGCTTCTGGAACGAGGACGCCCAGGACCTCTTCGCCTACGACCCCGAGCAGGTCATCGGCAAACCGCTCACCGACTTCGCCGCCTGGCCGCACACCCCCGGCACCGGCACCGGCATCGCCGAGGCGCTCCAGCTGTCCCGCTGGGAGGGCTCCTACGGCATAAGGGGCGCCGACGGCCGGGTCGTCCCCGTCTACGCCTCCCACCTGCGGGTCCGCGACGCCGACGGCGAGGCCTCCACGGTCTGTCTGCTGGTGCGCGACCACGAGCGGGCGATCCTCCAGAGCCCGCAGCGCACCCCCGCCCCGGACGCCGCCTCCCAGTCCGACCGCTCGGAGGGACGCCCCTCCGACCCGTTCGAGGTCTTCATCGGCTCCCCGGCCCCCGACGACCTCGACGGCCTGCTCCAGCGCACCGTCGAACGCGCCCGCGACATGCTCGACGGCGACGCCGCCTACCTCCTCCTGGCCACCGACGACGAGACCGAGCTGGAGGTCCGCGCCTCCACGGGCCTGCCCTCCGCCCGCCAGCGGTTCGCCCGGGTCCCCGTCGAGGCCGGGTCCGGACGCTACGGCTCCGCCCGGATGCCCGCCGTCCACGAGGACCTCACCGCCGTCCCCGGCGCCGTCCCGCTCCTCAGCGGCACGGGCATGCGCTCGGTCGTCACCGTCCCGCTGAAGGTCGAGGGCCGGCTGACCGGCTCGCTCGGCGTCGCCGCGGAGGGCGCCGGCCGCTACACCAACGAAGAGGCGCTGCGGCTCCAGTTCGCCGCCGACCGCATCGCCCTCGCCGTCGAACGCGCCCGCCTCACCGAGCTGGAGAAGCTGCGCCGCGGCTCCCTCTCCTTCCTCGTCGAGGCCTCCGACCTCCTGGCCGGCACCCTCGACCGCGACCAGACCCTGGCCCTGATGGCGCAGATGACGGTCCCCACCCTCGCCACGTGGTGCGCCGTCTACACCGTCGCCGACCAGACCTCCGAGCCCGAACTCTCCTATGTCCTGCACGAGGACGAGGACCGTATCGACGGCCTCAAGACCCTGCTGATGAAGGTCGATCCGCCCGAGCCGGTGCCCACCCCGGGCGCCCGGGTGTGGACCGCCCCCGGCGACGCCGCCCACGACGCCGCGCTGCGTACCTCGATGCGCAGCCTCGGCCTGGGCAACTCCGCCCGCCCGTCCACCGGTCCGGGCGCCACGCTCGCCACCGCCGCCGCGGTCGGCGGTGAGACCGTCGTCCTCCCCCTCGTCGCCCGCAACCGCGTCATCGGCATGCTCACCCTGGGCAAGCCCACCGAGGAGCACTTCCGCCAGGAGATCCTGGAGCTGGCCGAGGACCTCTCCCGCCGGGCCGCCCTCGCCCTGGACAACGCCCGCCTCTACTCCGAGCGCACGGCCATCAGCCAGTCCCTCCAGCGCAGCCTGCTGCCCCCGGAGCCGCTGCCGGACATCTCCGGCGTCGAGGTCGAGGTCATCTACCGCGCGGCCGGCGAGGGCAACGAGGTCGGCGGCGACTTCTACGACCTCTTCCCGATCCGCGACGGCGCGTACGGCTTCGCCATCGGCGACGTCTGCGGTACGGGCCCGGAGGCCGCCGCCGTCACGGGACTGGCCCGCCACGCGCTGCGGCTGCTCGCCCGCGAGGGCTTCGGCGGCCCCGCCGTCCTGGAGCGCCTGAACGCCGCGATCCTCGACGAGGGCTCCCGCAGCCGCTTCCTGACGCTCCTTTACGGCGAGCTGTGGCCCCAGGAAGACGGCGGCGCGGTCCTCAAGGTGGTCTGCGCGGGCCATCCCCTGCCGCTCCGGCTGCGCCAGGACGGCACGGTCGAACCGGCCGCCGAACCCCAGCCGCTGCTCGGCGTGATGGACGACCTAGAACTCTACGAGCAGACCGTCACCCTCGACCCGGGCGACGTCCTGCTGTGCGTCACCGACGGCGTCACCGAACGCCGCGAGGGCACCCGCATGCTCGGCGACGACGGCCTCACCGACGTCCTGACGACCTGTACGGGGCTGACCGCCGGTGCCGTCGCCGCCCGCGTGCTGCGCGCCGTGGAACGCTTCGCCGCCGAACCCGCCTCCGACGACATGGCCATCCTCGCCATGCGCGTCCCCGAGGTCCAGGCCGGCTGACCTGGGGGGCAGCGGCCTCTGTGAGCTGCCTCACAGCCCGGTGGCCGCCGCCCCCACCGCCACCTGCACCCTTGCGTGCGGTGCAGGGCAGCCTTGCCTGCCCTGCACTGGAGTCAACTCCCAACGGCCGCCCACGATACGGGGCATGACCTCCACACCCGCCGGAGCACCCGGCGACCTGCTCGCCGTCGTCAGCCAGACCGGCCCCACCGTCACCTTCTTCGACGCCGCCACCCACGAGCGCCTCGAAGTGCTGCCCGTCCCGGCGCAGCCGCACGAGCTCTGCTTCGACCCGGATCACCGGCTGCTGTACTGCACCAGCACCTATCTCTCCGGCTACTACGGCGCCAACGAGGGCCGGGCCCACGGGATCACCGTCATCGACGTCGACACCCGCACCATCGTCGACGTCCTCGACACGGCCCCCGACCACGCCCCGCACGGCCTGGCCCTCGACCGCGCCCGCGGCCGGCTGTACGTCAGCGTCGAGGCCACCGACACCGAGCCCGGCGGCATCGTGGTCCTCGACACCCGCACCCGCGCCCGCCTCGGCCGTATCTCCGCGATGGCCCCCGGTCCGCACTGGTTCGCCGTGACCCCCGACGGGCGGTACGGCTACACCACCAACAAGGAGGCCCCGTTCGTCTCCGTCATCGACCTCGACCGCGGGGAGTGCACCGGCCGCGTCCCCGTCCCCGGCAGTGAGGGCCTCGCCGTCGCCCCCGACGGCCGTCATGTCTATGTGGCGGCGCCCAAGGCCGCGTTGGCCGCTCCGCCCTCGGCTCCGACGGGCATCCACGTCATCGACACCGCCACCCAGGAAGTCGTCCGCACCCTCCCCACCAAGGGCCAGGTCATGCCGGTGCACGTGACGTCGGCGGGTCTGCTCCTCGCCGGTGAGCTGCGCCCGGACACCACCCAGGACGGCGCGCTCGGCGGCCAACTCCCGGGAGTGCTGTCCGTCTTCGCCGCCGACACCCTCACCCCAGTCGGTGAGGTCGAGGTCGGCCGGCTCCCCCTCACCCTCACCTCCTCCCCCGACGGCCGCCTCGGCTACGTCTCGGGAAATCTCTCCAGCACCGTCACCGTCGTCGACCTCGCGACACTGCGCCCGCTCACCACATTGGAGGTCGACCGCACTGATGTCTCAGGCGCCCACGGCCTGGCCTACATCGAATCCCGTCGCGACTGAGGCGCATTGCGGTACCGCGTCCCAACACGACAAAGGCCCCCGCCACTTGGCGGGGGCCTTTGTCTCTGGAGCCCCAATACGGAATCGAACCGTAGACCTTCTCCTTACCATGGAGACGCTCTGCCGACTGAGCTATTGGGGCGCGGCAACGGGATAGATATTACCCCAACTCAGCGACAGGTTCGAACCGGACCCGGCGTCACTCGCTAAAAGGCCGGCTGCAGCAATCCACCGAGCGCATTGCACGCACCGACCATCTTGTGCAGCTCCCGCCGCGACATCCCCGCGTGCACGGGCAGCGCCAGCGTCTCGTCCACCGCCCGCTCCGTCTGCGGCAGAAACACATCCCGCCGCAGCCCCGGCATCCGGTACACCGGAGCCAGTACGGGCACCCGGCAGGCCACACCCTTCGCCCGCAGCGTCCGCGCGAACGCGTCCCGGTCCGGCCGCCCGTTGCCCGGAACCCGCACCACATACTGCTCGTAGGTGTGTCCCGCGGCCGGCGTCGGCGTCCGGACCCCGTTGAGCCTGCCGTCCAGATACGCCGCATGCGCCCGACGCAGCTCCGCGCCCTCGGGGTCGGCCCCGGGCTCGTCCTCCACCAGTACCAGCAGGCCGTGCCGCTGGCCCACTTCGCGAATCCACCCGGCGTCCGCCGACCGCCCGAAGCGGTTGACCGCCACGACGGCGGCGGTCTGGCTCGTCACCACGTCCGCCACCGCGGCCGGGTCGACGCAGTAGCTGTCGCCGTCCACATCGGCGAACACCGGCACCGCGCCCAACTCCACCACGGCCCGTGCCACTTCGGCGCTGCCATACGCCGGCACCACGACCTCGTCACCAGCACGTACACCGGCCGACTTGAGCATTCCTGCTGTCCGCATGACACGCATCCTGGCCAGCTGAGGTGAACGTCGCGTTACGCCCATCACCCGGGGGACAGAACAAAAAAGCTCCGGTCCCTGAACCAAGGGTTCAGGGACCGGAGCTTAAAATTTGTTCGGCGGCGTCCTACTCTCCCACAGGGTCCCCCCTGCAGTACCATCGGCGCTGAAAGGCTTAGCTTCCGGGTTCGGAATGTAACCG
>NZ_JBSFJF010000081.1:0-28587 GCF_053597915.1 Streptomyces sp. NPDC001219
GGGGTGGGGCCGGTGGGGCGGGGTGTGTGCCTTTAATCCTAAGCAGTCCACACACCAGGCCCCGGAGGCCCGTCACCGCACCCCGACAGCCCCGCGCAGCGGACCCCGCCCGCCGCAGGCGCAACGGCGGAGGCACCCGCAAACACCACCCGCACCCACGCCCCACGCAGCGGAGGGGGGGAAACCATGGGGGCTACCCCAAAGGGACACCCGCCTCAAGATGGAGGGGGCAACCGCGTTCACGCGCGCGGAGCGCCCAGTGGAGCCGGTTCCAGCGAACCGGCGGCAGCATCTGCCGCGCCTCCGCCTCCGTCGCGAAGCGCCATTCACGCAGCTCCGCGCCGGGAAGCAACAGCTTGCTGATGCGGTCGGCGGGCAGCGTACCGCCGTCGTAGAGCAGTCGGAGGCCACCGAAGCCGGGAGGCGCAGGCGCTTCCCAGTCCAGGACCAGCAGCCGCAGCGCGTGGGGCAGTTCGATGCCGAGTTCCTCGGCGACCTCGCGTACTCCGGCCTGTGCGGGGGCCTCTCCGCGTTCCACGACGCCGCCGGGGAACTCCCAGCCGGCCTTGTAGGTCGGGTCGACGAGCAGTACCCGGTCCTGGTCGTCGAAGAGCAGCACACCGGCGGCGAGCGTCTCGGCGGTCGGTTCGGGGGTCTGCACGATGTCGCAGGCGCCGGCGCCGGTACGGACCGCCTCGGCGACCTGTTCGGCGGCCTGCCGGGGCGTCAGCCGGGTGGTGTCCACGACGTGTGCGTCGCCGCGCAACCACGGCAGGGCGTCGGCGTACGGCCCGAGGTGTTCCAGGCACCACCGGCGGACCGACTGGTTCGTCGCGGCGTCGCCCGGGATCTCCTCGCGCTGCGCTATCCGCGTCCGCAGGATCGTTTCCTCGGTGTGCAGCAGCACATGCCGTACGGGTATCCGGCGGGCGGCGAGGGCGCCGAAGATCTCGTCGCGGTACTCCTGGCGCAGCAGCGTCATCGGCGCCACCAGCGGACCGGGGACCTCGGTGAGCAGGGCCGCCGCGGTGTCCACGACCATGCGCCGCCAGGCCGGCAGGTCCTGGTAGTCGTCGATCTCCTCGAACCGCTTGGCCGGCAGCATCAACCGCAGTCCGCTGCCGAGGAGTTCGGGGTCGTAGAGCGTGCTTCCGGGAAGCAGGTCGAGCAATTCATGAGCCGTACTGGTCTTGCCCGCACCGAACGCGCCGTTCAGCCAGACGATCACGGTTTCCCCTCTTCCCTAGACCCAGGTGAGTTGCCCGCAACACCCTGCCACGGAAACGCTCGGGAACCAGGGGCCGCGCGCACGACCGGGAACGTTGCACATTCGACCATCGGCCCGGCCCGGGGGCCTTCGCTCACCCATGGACCCGCCGATCGAGAAATGCCGCGCGGCGGATGCTCGGTCACCGTATCCGCCGCCGCGAAAGCCCCCGGCTAACAAGCGCTCCCCCGCCCCTCCTGTACCGAAACCCCCACCCGATACCGGGTTTCCGGACCGCCGCCGCCCCATGGAGTGCCGCATATGACGGCGGCCCATGGGGCCCGGCGGCTGGTTCCTCACGGTTCCGCCCGACCCTTGCGCGCGCCCGCGGATACCGCGCCCGGGCACTCACTCCTTCGACGGCCGCGGTCTCCAGGATTTCCCGCGGGAGGCTGCGCGGGAAAGGGGCCGGAAGGAACGTGCGGAAGGTGCGGGGGAATGCGGTCCGTACGGCGATGACAAGTGGAGGGAGTCGTCGTCCATTGCCGGGGAGTCCGGGGTATTGGCCTTCCTCTCGTCGGTGACTTCTGCTCGTACGCCGTGAATGGCCGGGGCGAAGGTTTTCTTCGGGTGCGGCTTCCGGGGCGGTCGGGGTGGGTGGGGGAAGGTCACCTTCTTGGCGCCGGGTGTCATGCCCCACGAGAACCGTCGCAAGGGGCCGTCGGGACCTCCGATGTTCTGTCGCTTACCCGGGTGCCGGCGGGGCGCCGCACGCTCACGGGGTCAGGTTGCTCTCCCAGGGGTGAACCAAACAGAAATCAACGTGAGTTGGCGGGATGTCGCTCTGATGGGGCGGGAGAGTCACGGGGTTGGTGAGCCTTCGTCAGGAACCGCGACCGCTCCTCTTCCAACAGACTCCAACAAGCCCTACCGTAAACACTCGCACGCGACCGGTACCGAACCCCACCACACCTCTCGCGAAGACGGAGGACGCGAAGCATGCGCGTTCATTTCCGCACCATCCATCGGCAAGGTCAGCGAAGAATCATCGGAGCGCTGTCCGCCGCGCTGCTGTGTACCGCAGGAGTGACCGCCCTGCCCGCCACGGCCCGGACACCCGGCGCCCCGGCCCCCGGAACCGCCCCCGGCGCGAGTACCGCCCGTACCGCCGGCGCCGCGGAGGCCCACCGGCTCCCCGGCGGCCTCGCGAAGACGCCCCCGATGGGCTTCAACAACTGGAACTCCACCCAGTGCCGGGCGGAGTTCAACGAGGAGATGGTCAAGGGCATCGCCGACCTCTTCGTCACCAAGGGCCTCAAGGCCGCCGGCTACGAGTACGTCAACCTCGACGACTGCTGGGCGCTGCCCACCCGCGACGGGGACGGCAAGCTCGTACCGGACCCGCGGCGCTTCCCGCACGGCATCAAGGCGCTGGCCGACTACGTGCACGCGAAGGGCCTCAAGTTCGGCATCTACACGAGCGCCGGGATCAAGACCTGCAACCCGGCCGGGTTCCCCGGCGGGCTGGGCCATGAGAAGTCCGACGCCCGGCAGTTCGCCGACTGGGGTGTGGACTACCTCAAGTACGACAACTGCAACAACATGGGTGTGGACGCCAAGCAGCGGTACCGGGCCATGCGGGACGCGCTCGAGGCCACCGGGCGGCCCATCGTCTACAGCATCTGCGAGTGGGGCGAGAACAAGCCCTGGGAGTGGGCGTCGGACGTAGGGCATCTGTGGCGCACCACCGGCGACATCAGCGACTCGTGGTCGAGCATGCTCGCCCTCGCCAAGCAGAACCTGCCGCTCGCACCCCACGCCGGCCCCGGGCACTGGAACGACCCGGACATGCTGGAGGTCGGCAACGGCGGGATGACGGACACCGAGTACCGCAGCCACTTCTCGCTGTGGTCGATGATGGCCGCTCCGCTGCTGATCGGCTCCGATCTGCGCAAGGCGACCCCGGAGACCTTCGAGATCCTGTCCAACAAGGACGTCATCGCCGTCGACCAGGACCCGCTGGGCAAGCAGGCCACGGTGCTGAAGTCCGAGGACGGACGCTGGACGGTGGTCCGCCAACTGGCCAACGGTGACCGTGCGGTGGCGCTGTTCAACGAGACCGGGCGGCCGCAGCGGATCTCCACCACGGCCAGGGACCTCGGCCTGCCGCAGGCCGACGGCTACCGGCTGCGTGATCTGTGGCAGCACCGGGACACCCACACCACGGGCACCGTCTCCGCGACCGTCCCGGCGCACGGCACCACCGTCTACCGTGTCTCCGCCGACCCGCGCTGGGCCACCTACCCGCCGGCCACCGAGACCGGCACCGACCGTACGCCGCTGGTCGAGGCCGGCACCGCCGCCGGGCTCCGCTCCACCGTGCGCAACCTGGGCGGCACCCCCGCCAAGGACCTCACCGTGACGCTCAGGGCGCCGCGGGGCTGGCGGGCCGAGGCCACCTCACCCGCGTCGGCCCGCGCCCTGCCCGGCGGCCGGACGTTCCGCACCAGCTGGCGGATCTCCGCGCCGTCCGGCACCGCGCCCGGCGCCTACGCCCTGCCGCTGACCGCCGACTACCGCTCCCCGGGCGGCGCGCGGATCACCACGACCCTGCCCGGCACGGCCCATGTCGTCGTGCCCCCGCCGGCCGGGACCGCGGACGCCGCCGCCCTCCCCTGGCTCACCGCCGCCAACGGCTGGGGCCCGGTGGAGAGGAACACCAGCGTCGGGGAGGAGGCCGCCGGGGACGGCAGACCGATCCGCATCGGCGGCACCGGCTTCGCGAAGGGCCTGGGCGTCCATGCCGCCGGCGAGGTGAGCTTCTACACGGGCGGGCGGTGCTCCGCGTTCAGCGCCCGGGTCGGCGTCGACGACGAGGCCGGGGACCGTGGCTCGGTGGGCTTCGAGGTGTGGGCCGACGGCGAACGGGTCGCCCGGGTCTCCCCGGTGACCGGTGAGGACCCCGCGCGGGACGTCAGCGCCCCGGTCGCCGGTGCGCAGACCGTCCGGCTGGTCGTGACGGACGGCGGGGACGGCATCGACTACGACCACGCCGACTGGGCGGACGCCACGTTCCGCTGCTGAGACGGCGGTCGCCGGGGCGGCCGTCGCTGCCGGGCGGGCCCGCCGGTCCGCCCGGCACCCGGGCCGCGCATCCGGAGTCAGCAGGTGCGCAGTCCGGGGACCGGCTCGTCGTTCTCCCCGCCCTTGAGGTAGACGACGCTGACGTAGACACCGGAATGGCCGCTGTCGTCATCGGTCTTGGCCCACCAGACGTTCGTCCACTTCCCGTAGGTCTCCCGGCGCCCCAGCCTCGCCTGGCAGTAGAAGTAGTTGGTGCCCATGGTGAGGGTGCCGACCCGCTGGAACGACGCGGTGTACGAGTCCGCGCCGCGCCAGACCTCGCAGTTGGCCCTGCCGCCGCCGATCGCCTGGCACGACGTCCTGTCCGTCGGCTCACCACCGGCGCCGTCACCACCGCCGCCGTCACCACCGCCGTCACCGCCCCCGTCGGTCCCGCCGGACGCACCGCCGTGGCCCCCGCCCGAACCGCTCCCGCCGTCGGCGCCCCCGTCGGATTCCCCCGCGCCACCGTCCTGCCCGCCCTGACGCCCGCCCGCACCACCGGGTTCGGGGGCGTTGGCCCCCGCGCCGTCCGAGGGCCGGTCCGACGAGGACGGCGGCCCACTCCGCCCGCCGTCCTGTCCCTTGCCGTTGCCTGTGCCGCCCTCGTGGTTGCCCCTGGCGTCGTTCCGGCCGTCGGTCCTGCCGTCGGCCGCGTCCCGGCGGTCCGGCCCGCCCGGCCCGGCCGACGGCCCGCGCTCCGCGACCGCCTTGCCCGGCCCGCCGCCGACCAGCCCATACGTGATGCCGCCACCCGCCACGAGCACGGCCAGCACCGCCGCCACGGCCAGGGCCACACGAGGCCGCCCTCGCGCGGGAACCCGTTCGGTCTCCCGCTCGGCAGCTCGTACGGCGTCCGGTCCGGCCTGCCGTCCGGTGGGGTTCGCCGGGTACGGGCCGGTGGCGCCCGGCGTGGGGTGCCCGGCGGTCGCGGAGTGCGGCGTCGCCGGCGGTGCCGGAGCGGGCGGTGCCGGTTGTGGTGTGGGCCGGGGTGCCGCCGGGCCGGCCTGCGGTACCGGGCCGGGAAGCCGGCCGTCCGGCGGGGCCGCCGCCCGGACATCGGCCACCGTGGGCGGGTGCGGCGCCGCGGGCGCCGGCAGCGGCGTGGGCGCGCGGCCCTCCGCCACCGCCGCCAGCAGGCCACGGGCCTCGGCGGCGGAGGGCCGGTCGGCCGGGTTCTTGGCCATCAGGGCATGGAGCACCGGGGTCAGCGGCCCGGCCCGCCGGGGCTCGGGGAGCGCATCCGTGACGATCGCGGTGAGCGTCGACCACACCGACGTACGGCGGAACGGCGCGCCGCCGCCCTCGACCGCCGCGTACAGCGTCATCCCGAGCGACCAGATGTCCGAGGCGGGGGTGGGGTCCTGGCCCTGGGCCCGCTCGGGCGGCAAGTAGTCGAGGGAGCCGACGAGTTCGCCGCTGCGGGTGAGATGGGTGGTCGCGCCGTCGCCCGGGGCGTCGATGCTGGCGATGCCGAAGTCGGTGAGCACCACCCGGCCTCCCCCGCCGCCCGGACGGCCCGGTCCGTGCCCCCAGCCGTCCAGCAGCACATTGCCGGGCTTCACATCGCGGTGCAGCACGCCGGCCCGGTGGGCGGCGTCCAGGGCTGCCATCACCTGAGCGCCGATCCGGGCGATCTCCCGGGGTTCGAGGGTGCCCCGCTCCTGCAGCACATCGTCCAGCGAGGGGCCGTCCACCAGCTCCATGACGATGACGGGCCGGCCGTCCTCGTCCAGGACGTCGTGGACGGTGATCACACCGGAGTGCCGGATGCGGGCCGCGGCCCGTGCCTCGCGCTGCATCCGGGTGCGCAGATCGGCCAGTTCCGGAGCGGAGGCATCGGTGTAGGCGCGCAGGACCTTGACCGCGACCTCGCGGCCCAGCACCTCGTCGACGGCGCGGCAGACCACTCCCATGCCGCCGCGCCCGATCCGGCCGGTCACGCGGTAACGGCCGCCCAGCAGCCGCCCGTTCAGATCCGCGTCGGGGCCGCCCGGCGACCCGCTCGCCGCGGCGGCGCCGGGCGCGCCGGAACCCGCTCCGCCGTCAACGCTCCGCGACGGCTCGCCCGGCCCGCTCGCACCGTTCGCCCCGGGCTCCCCGTCCGCCCCGTCCTGCGCACGCTCCCCCGTTGTCACCGTTGTCGATCCCCTCGATACCGGTAGCCCTGCCGAATCCCGTGTGCGTCACGGCGGCCGTCGCGATGGGCACCAGATTAGGGGGCGCAGGGGCGCGCGGGGGTGAGGTCAGGGCGCGGGGACGAACGCGTCGAGACGCGACTGCTGTGCGGCGGCCGCGGCGCCCACCACCCCGGCGTCCGTGCCCATTTGGGCGGGTACGACCGTCAGGCCCGACACGAACGACAGCTTCGCGAAGTCCCGCAGGGCCGTACGCAGGGGCCGGAAGAGGACCTCGCCCGCGCCCGCCACTCCCCCGCCGATGACCGCGATGTCTATCTCGACGAGCGTGGCGGTGGCGGCGATTCCGGCGGCCAGCGCGCGGGCCGCCCGCTCGAAGGAGCGCAGGGCGACCGGGTCCCCGGCATGCGCGGCGGCGGCGACGGCGGCCGCGCTGGTGTCGCCGTCGGGGCCCGGCTGCCAGCCGTTGGCCAGCGCCCGGCGGGCGATGTTGGGGCCGCTGGCGATCCGTTCGACACAGCCGCGGGAGCCGCACGGGCAGGGGTCGCCGTCGACGTCGACGGTGATGTGGCCGATGTGCCCGGCGTTTCCTGTGGGCCCCGGGTGCAGCCGGCCGTTGAGGACGAGCCCGCCGCCGACGCCGGTGGAGACCACCATGCACAGGGCGTTGGCGTGGCCCCGGGCGGCGCCCTGCCAGTGCTCGGCCGCGGTCATCGCGACGCCGTCACCGACCAGCACGACGGGACGCTCCCCCACGAGCGCCCGCACCCCGGCGACCAGCGGGAAGTCGCGCCAGCCGGGGATGTTGACCGGACTGACGGTGCCGGTGGCGGCGTCCACCGGGCCCGCGCTGCCGATACCGACGGCCGCCACCCGCGCCCAGTCCGGCCCCGCCGCCAGCTCGCCGATCACCTCGGCCACCGCGCGCATCACCGTCGCCGCGTCCTCGTCGGCGGGCGTGGGCCGGGCAGCCCGTACGAGCAGTCTGCCGCGGGGGTCCACCAGAGCGCCGGCGATCTTGGTGCCGCCAATGTCCAAGGCTGCGCTGAGGTCGGTCTGCATCTGTGTGGAATCTCCTGGTGGGCCCGGGGGCCGAGCGTACCGGCCCGGCGTGAGAACGCCAGTCTCCCCGCGATTGACAACGTTGTCTAGAGGCTATGCTCGACGCCACACGCCGACGCCGACAGAATCAGGACCGCTCACCGTGACCGACACCGCGCGGGGCACGTCCCGCCGCTATGGCACCCGGCCCACCATGAAGGATGTCGCGGCACGCGCCGGCGTCGGCCTCAAGACGGTCTCCCGTGTGGTCAACGGCGAACCGGGGGTCACCCCGGACACCGAGCGGCGCGTCCAGGAGGCCATCACGGCCCTGGGGTTCCGCCGCAACGACTCCGCCCGCATCCTGCGCAAGGGCCGCACGGCCAGCATCGGCCTGGTGCTGGAGGACCTCGCCGACCCCTTCTACGGCCCGCTCAACCGCGCCGTCGAGGAGGTCGCCCGCAGCCACGGCGCACTGCTGATCAACGGCTCCAGCGCCGAGGACCCGGCCAGGGAACAGGAGTTGGTGCTGGCCCTGTGCGCCCGGCGGGTGGACGGCCTGGTCATCATCCCGGCCGCGGACGACCACCGGTACCTGGAGCCGGAGATCGCGGCCGGGATAGCCACGGTCTTCGTCGACCGCCCGGCCGGCCGCATCGACGCCGATGCCGTCCTCTCCGACAGCTTCGGCGGCGCGCGGGACGCGGTGGCCCATCTCATCGCGCACGGCCACCGCCGGATCGGCTTCATCGGCGACCAGCCCAGGATTCACACCGCCCATGAGCGGCTGCGCGGCTACCGCACGGCAATGGCCGCCGCCGGCCTGCCCGTTGACGAGTCCTGGGTGTCCCTCGGCACGACCGCGCCGGAGCGGGTGCGGTCCGCCGCCACCGCCATGCTGGCCGGCCCGCAGCCGGTGACCGCGCTGTTCGCGGGCAACAACCGCGTCACGGTCACGGCGGTGCGGGTGCTCGCCGGCCACCCGCGCCCGGTCGCCCTCGTCGGCTTCGACGACTTCGAACTCGCCGATCTGGTCGACCCGGCCATCACCGTCGTCGCCCAGGACGCCGCCCGCCTGGGCCGTACGGCGGCGCAGCTGCTCTTCCGCCGGCTCGACGGCGCCGATGACGCACCCCGCCGGATGGACATACCCACCCGGCTGATCCCCCGCGGCTCGGGCGAGATCCCGCCGTCGGAGGGCTGAACTCCCGTCAGCCGACCGCCGTGGACCGGCGAACCGCCGGGCGCCGCGGGATCGGCGAGCAGCCACGCCCCGGCGCCACGGGCCGCCGCACCCCCGTCACCACGAGCCATCGCCGCCCGTCGTCATGAGCCGTCACCCCCCCGCCGTCACCGGTCCTCGCGGCGCCGGGGCCCGGCGCGGCCGGCCCTCCTCCAGAGGAGCGCCATCCCCAGCCCGAGCGCGATCAGCGCGACGAGCACGATGCCGGCCTTGAGCGCCTGGTCCACCAGCAGGTGGTGGACCAGCCCCGCACCGTCGTCCCCGCCCCGGGCGAGGACGGCCCCGGACCCCGTCAGCGGGCCGCCGCCGGTCATCGGCCCGCACCCCGCTCCCGCCGCCCGCGCCCGTCGTCCAGGCGGCGGGCCGCGGCCTTGAGTGCCACCCCGGCCAGCGAGCCGCCCGCCCGGGAGGCACCCCGGCCCCGCGTGGTGCCGCGGTCGTCCAGGTGACGGCTCACGGCACGCGCGGCGGGCGCCGCATACCGCCGCAGCTCGCCGAGCCTCCCCCGTCGCCGGAGCGCCAGCGCCACCGCGAAGACCAGCAGGGCCAGCACCACCAGACCGCCGACGAGCAGGCCGAAGCGCAGCAGCAGAAGGTTCAGGACCTGTTCCATGGCCACCTCTCCCATTTTTGTATCACGAGTGTGATAGAAAACAATTTATCACAGCCGTGATAGAAAGGGTCCATGCCCAAACAGGTGGACCGGGAAGCCCGGCGCCGCGAGGTCGTGGACGCCCTCCTCCGCGTGGCCGTACGCGACGGCCTCCAGCGCGCCTCCCTGCGCGCCGTCGCCGACGAGGCGCGGCTCAACATCGGTTCGGTCCGGCACTACTTCGCCGGCCAGGAGGAGCTGATGTGCTTCGCGATGCGGTCGATGGTGGACCGGGTCGCCGAGCGGCTCCGGCGCCGGATCGACGAACTGGGCGATCTGGACGGCCTCTCCGGGCCCCGCATCCGCCGGATCGCGGTGGAACTGCTCTCCGAGCTGCTGCCCCTGGACGACGCACGGCGCGCCGAGGTGACCGTCCTCGTCGACTTCTCCACGGCGGCGCGCACCGATCCCACGCTCGACGGCCTGGCCCATGAGGCCGCGGTCGCCACCCGGACCCTGGTGCGCCGCATCCTCACCCGGCTCGACTCGGCGGGCGGGCTGCGGCCGGGGCTGAGCGTCGAGACCGAGACCGAGCGGCTGACGTCCCTGCTGGACGGCCTCGGTTTCACCGCCGTCCTGCGGCCCGAGGTCCTGGACGCGACGACCTGCGCCGCCGTCCTGCGCGCCCATGTCGACGACCTCGGACCGGCGGCGGACTGACACGGACGAGGCCCCCGCCGGATCGGCGGGGGCCTCGTTCACACATGGAAGGGTGACGGTCAACTCACCGCATCACGCGCCAAGTTGGCCTGTTGCTCTCAGGCAGTCGTGGCCGTCGGGCGGCCCGCGAGGGCGTTCAGGTCGGCGCGGGTCAGGCCGGACAGCCGGGCGACCTCGGCGGTGTCCAGGGCGCCGCAGTCCAGGCCACGCAGCAGATAGCCGCTCAGTGCCTTGGCGGTGGCGGGCTCGTCCATGACGTCGCCGCCGGCCTTGGCGACGTACGCCGCGAGCCGGGCCGCCGCCTGCTCCAGGCCCCCGCGGTAGAAGGCGTAGACCGCCGCGTAGCGGGTGGGCAGATGGGCCGGGTGCATGTCCCAGCCCTGGTAGTAGGCGCGGGCCAACGAGCGGCTCACCAGGCCGTGGTGGAGCCGCCAGGCCTCGTGGACCCGCTCGGTCGGGCCGACCGGGAGGACGTTGGTCGAGCCGTCCGAGAGCCGTACGCCGGTGCCCGCCGCCGCGACCTGCATCACGGCCTTGGCGTGGTCGGCCACCGGGTGGTCGAGGGACTGGTGGGCGGCGCTGACGCCGCAGGAGGCGCTGTAGTCGAAGGTGCCGTAGTGCAGGGACGTGGCGCGGCCCTCGGCCGCCTCGATCATGCGGGCGACGGTGGCCCGGCCGTCGGCACCCAGGATCGACTGGGTGGTCTCGATCTGGATCTCGAAGCCGATCCGGCCGCTCTCCAGGCCGCGCGCCTTCTCGAACGCCTCCAGCAGCCGGACCATGGCGGTGACCTGCTCGGCGTAGGTCACCTTGGGCAGCGTGAGGACCAGGCCGTCGGGCAGCCCGCCGGCCTCCATCAGGCCGGTGAGGAAGATGTCGAGGGTGCGGATGCCGCGGTCACGGACGGCGGCCTCCATGCACTTCATCCGGATACCCATGCAGGGGGCCGCGGTGCCGGTCTCGTACGCGGCGGCGACCAGGGCGGCGGCGCGGGCCGCGGCGGCGTCCTCCTCGGCGTCCGGGCGGGGGCCGTAGCCGTCCTCGAAGTCGATGCGCAGGTCCTCGACGGGCTCACGGGCCAGCTTGGCGCGGACCCGGTCGTGGACGTCGGCGGCGAGCCCGTCGGGGATGCCGAGGACGGCGGCGAGCGCCCCGGCGTCGGGGGCGTGGGCGTCGAGGGCGGCGAGGGCCTGGTCGCCCCAGGAACGCAGGGTGTCGGCGGCGAAGACATCGCCGGGGACATAGACCGTGTGGACCGGCTGGCGGGTGCCGGGATCGCCCGGGTAGCGCCGCGCCAGATCCGCGTCCACCTGGGCGAGAGCGGCGCCGATGCCCTCGCGTACGGTGTCCGCGAGGCTCGTCGCCACGGTCTCCTGCTGCCCCATTCGCTGCCCCTCCCGGTGCTCACACCCGACAATCGCGCGTATTCCGCGTAACGGAATCAACAATCCGTATAGCGAAGTTATCCGGGTCGTTCGACGAGGTCAACACCCCTCGCCCCGGGCGGCGCAGGTCACGGGCGGCCACCCGCCCCCGAAATCCCGTGGCGCCACGACCCCGGCCGCAGCAGACTCACCCGCATGACATGGACCGCACCCTCCGTCGAGCGCCGAGAACTCCCCACCGTGGCCGGTGAACGGGAGATGCTGCAAGGCTGGCTCGACTTCCATCGCGACACCCTGCTGACCAAGTGCACCGGACTCACCGGTGACCAGCTCGTCCAGGCGAGCAGCGCACCGTCCAACCTGACCCTGCTCGGCCTGGTGCGCCACATGACGGAGGTCGAACGGGCCTGGTTCCGCCAGCGCTTCCTCGGCGAGCCGGCCGGTGACCTCTACTTCACCGAGGCCCGCCCCGACGCCGACTTCGAGGATCTCGACCCGTCCGCCGCCGAGGCGCAGTTCGCGGCCTTCCGCGCCGAGACCGAGGCCTGCGACAAGGCCGTGGCGGACCGCGGGCTGGACGAGACCTTCACCGGCACCCGGGGCGCGCGGAGCCTGCGCTGGATCTACGTCCACATGATCGAGGAGTATGCGCGGCACAACGGCCACGCGGACCTGCTCCGCGAGCGGATCGACGGCGTGACGGGCGACTAGGACGCGAGGCAGGACCGTCCGGCAACGCCTCCGCGGCACCCCTTCGGCCGCGGACACCCGAGGCCCCGTACGCAGCGTGCGTACGGGGCCTCGGGCCTGCGCCGGAGAGACCGGCACCGCGACGGGTTCAGCCCTTGCGGGTCTTGACCTCGTCGGTGAGGGCCGGGACGACGTCGAAGAGGTCGCCGACCACGCCGTAGTCGACCAGCTCGAAGATCGGCGCCTCTTCGTCCTTGTTGATGGCGACGATCGTCTTCGAGGTCTGCATACCGGCGCGGTGCTGGATCGCACCGGAGATGCCGGCCGCGATGTACAGCTGCGGCGAGACCGACTTACCGGTCTGGCCGACCTGGTTGGTGTGCGGGTACCAGCCGGCGTCCACCGCGGCACGCGAGGCGCCGACGGCCGCGCCGAGCGAGTCGGCGAGCGCCTCGATGACCGGGAAGTTCTCGGCGCCGTTGACGCCACGGCCACCGGAGACCACGATCGCGGCCTCGGTCAGGTCCGGGCGGCCGGTCGACTCACGCGGGGTGCGCGAGACGATCTTGGTGCCCTTGGAGGAGTCGGCGACGGTCACCGCGAGCTGCTCGACCGTGCCGGCGGCCGACGCGGCCTCCGGGGCGGCGGAGTTGGGCTTGACGGTGATGACCGGGGTGCCCTTGGAGACACGGGACTTGGTGGTGTACGAGGCCGCGAAGACGGACTGCGTGGCCACCGGGCCCTCGTCGCCGGCCTCCAGGTCGACGGCGTCGGTGATGATGCCGGAGCCGATGCGGACCGCGAGGCGGGCACCGATCTCCTTGCCCTCCGCGGAGGACGGCAGCAGCACGGCGGCCGGGGAGACGGCGTCGTAGGCGGCCTGCAGCGCGTCGACCTTGGGGGCGACGAGGTACTCGGCGAACTCGGGCGCGTCGGCGGCCAGGACCTTGACGGCGCCGTGCTCGCCGAGGACCTTGGCGGCCTCGTCGGCGTTCGGGCCGAGGTGCACCGCTACCGGCTCGCCGATGCGGCGGGCGAGGGTGAGCAGTTCGAGGGTGGGCTTGCGGACGGCGCCGTCCACGTGGTCGACGTAGACAAGAACTTCAGCCATGGGATTGCTCTCCTGCGGGGAAGAATGAGGGCGGGGGAAGGACTACGCGGCTCAGATGAACTTCTGGCCCGCGAGGAACTCGGCGAGCTGCTTGGCGCCCTCGCCCTCGTCCTTGACGACCGTGCCCGCCGTACGGGCCGGGCGCTCGGTGGCGTCCTCGACCTTGGTCCAGGCACCCTCAAGGCCGACCTCGTCCGCCTCGATCTCCAGGTCCTCCAGGTCCAGGGACTCCACCGGCTTCTTCTTGGCGGCCATGATGCCCTTGAAGGAGGGGTAACGCGCCTCGCCCGACTGGTCGGTGACGGACACGACGGCCGGCAGCGCGGCCTCCAGCTGCTCGCTGGCGGTGTCGCCGTCCCGGCGGCCGGTGACCTTGCCGTCGGCGACGGACACCTCGGAGAGCTGGGTGACCTGAGGAACGCTCAGCCGCTCGGCGAGCAGCGCGGGCAGCACACCCATCGTGCCGTCGGTGGAGGCCATGCCGCAGACGACGAGGTCGTAGCCGGTCTTCTCGATGGCCTTGGCGAGCACGAGGGAGGTGCCGAGCGCGTCGGTGCCGTGCAGGTCGTCGTCCTCGACGTGGACGGCCTTGTCGGCGCCCATCGACAGCGCCTTGCGCAGGGCGTCGTTGGCGTCCTCGGGACCGACGGTGAGGACCGTGATCTCCGCGTCGTCGGCCGCTTCCTTGATCTGCAGGGCCTGCTCGACGGCGTACTCGTCGAGCTCCGAGAGAAGACCGTCCACGTCGTCCCGGTCGACGGTCAGGTCCTCGGCGAAGTGCCGGTCGCCGGTGGCGTCGGGCACGTACTTCACACAGACAACGATCCTCAAGCTCACGCCGACTCTCCTACCTGCTTCGTCTCTTCAGAACTGCCTTGTGCTGGCAGCATAGGCGCCTGTTGGGGCGGCTCCCGGTCGGAGTCGGTTCCCCACGCCGACCGTCATATTACTCGCCAGTACATCCAGTCTCGTGCCCCGAATCAAGGCCGTCGAAATGTGACGTTGCCAACGGCCCTGAACAGGTGAAGAGGAAGCCGCGCCGGAACTCGCGCGTGTCGGGTTCCGGCGACGGACCGTCAGTCCCGGAGCGCGTTGAAACGGCCCTGGTGATAGAGGAGCGGACGGCCGGGCCCGGCGGGGTCACCGACCACGGGCTGGGCGAGCACGATGCGGTGGTCGCCGGCCGGGACCCGCGCCACGACCTTGCACACCAGCCAGGCCAGTACGCCGTCCAGGAGGGGCACGCCCTCGGGGCCGGTGCGCCAGGCGGTGGCGGGGCCGAAGCGGTCGGCGCCGCTGCGGGCGAAGGTGGCGGCCAGCTCCTGCTGGTGCTCGCCGAGTATGTGGACGCCGATGTGCTCGGCCTCCGAGACGGCCGGCCAGCTGGAGGAGCCGGTGCCCACGCCGAACGAGAGCAGCGGCGGGTCGGCGGCGACGGAGGTGAGGGAGGTGGCGGTGAATCCCGCGGGGCGGGCGCCGGGTGCGGTGATCACCGCGACGCCGGCGGCGTGCTGCCGGAAGACCGAGCGCAGGAGCTCGGGAGAGGCGGTGTGCGGCGTGCCGAGGCCGGTCAGGGCCGTCATGGAGTTGTCCTTCTGCTGTCGGGTACGGGCCCGGGCGGAGCCGTCGGCGGCCGTGCGGCGGCCGACGGCAGAGGGGTCGTCGCTGCTCACACGCCCGGACAGCGGGCGCTGGCAGTCCGCAGAAGGTCGACGTGGGCGCGTCCGTAGAGAAGGGGTCCTGGCCGCATCACGTCAGAGTGACGATTCGTGACCCACAGCGTCAAGGGGCGCCCGCCATCTGGGAGATCAATCACGGACGGCGGCACCCAGCGCCGCGATCACATCCGCCTTCCGGGGCTGCCCGGAGGCGCGGCGCACGATCGCCCCGTCCGCGTCGAGCACCAGCACCGTGGGGGTACGCAGCACCTGGAGCCGCCGTACGAGGTCCAGATGGTCCTCCGCGTCGATCTCGACATGGGCCACGCCCTCGACCATGCCGGCCACTTCGGTGAGAGTGCGCCGGGTGGCCCGGCAGGGCTGGCAGAAGGCGCTGGAGAACTGCACGAGGGTGGCCCGCTCCCCCAGCGCCGCGCCGATCTCGGCGGCGCCCAGCCGCGCCGTCTCGTCCCGCTCCCGCACCGTCAGCCTCCCATTGCGGCGTTGGTGCCACACGCCGAAGACGCTCGCCGCAGCGAGCACCGCGAGGCACACCATGAGTCCTGTCATCGAGGGGTGCAGCGTTCACGAGACCGCAAAGATTCCCGGCCCCGCATCCGGCCCGGTCTGCGGCAGGGTGGGGGCATGGCTATCGACCGGATCGACGCACGGGGCCCGAGGTTCGGGGCGGCGGTGACGGCCGTCGTGCTGGCGGCCGTACTGGTCACCGGCAGCGCCCCGCTGCTGGCCTGCCAGGCGGTGGTCTTCGCCCTCGGGGCGGTGGCGGGGGTGCCGCGGTCGCCGTACGCCTGGCTGTTCAGGGTGGCGGTGCGCCCGTGGCTGTCCCCGCCCACCGCCTTCGAGGACCCCGGCCCGCCGCGCTTCGCCCAGAGTGTCGGGCTGTTCTTCGCGGCGGTGGGACTGGCCGGTTACGCCGTGGGGCCGGAATGGCTGGGGCTCGCGGCCACCGGCTGCGCGCTCGCGGCGGCCTTCCTCAACGCCGTTTTCGGGTACTGCCTGGGGTGCGAGATGTACCTTCTGGTGCGGCGGGCGGTGGGCTGAAGCGGTCACCACGTGACAAGAATCTCCCGGCCGGGGCGGCCGGCGCGCTGGCCGCCGCGGCCGACTTCGGGCACGATCTCCCGAAAGCCGCAGTTACGACTGCGTAGGTTTCCGCCGGGAGAACCCTCCCCAGGCGTGGAAAAGGGGTCCTCCGGACAATGGCAGAGCTCGTCTATCCGCCGGTGATCGGCGCCGCCCGTACGCTCTTCAAGGCGCTGGATCTGAAATTCGACATCGCCGGGACGGACCACATTCCGCGCCGCGGCGGGGCGGTTCTGGTGAGCAATCACATCGGGTACCTGGACTTCGTCTTCGCCGGGCTCACCGCGCGGCCGGCCAAGCGGCTGGTGCGCTTCATGGCCAAGGAGTCGGTCTTCCGCCACAAAGTGTCCGGTCCGCTGATGCGCGCGATGAAGCACATCCCCGTGGACCGCGGCCAGGGCATCCACGCGTACAAGCACGCGCTGTCCGCCCTGCGTTCGGGTGAGATCATCGGGGTCTTCCCCGAGGCGACCATCTCCGAGTCCTTCACCCTGAAGACCTTCAAGTCCGGTGCGGCGCGGCTGGCCCAGGAGGCCGGGGTGCCGCTGCTGCCGGTGGCACTGTGGGGCACCCAGCGCCTGTGGACCAAGGGCCACAAGCGCGATCTGGGCCGGAACCACTTCCCGATAACGATCCGGGTGGGCGAGCCGATGGAGGCCGACCCGGACGAGCAGGCCGAGAAGATCACCGACCGGCTGCGGTCCCGGGTGCAGGACCTGCTGGAGGCGGCCCAGCGCGCCTACCCCGTGCGCCCCAAGGACGCCGAGGACACCTGGTGGATTCCGGCGCACCTCGGCGGGACCGCCCCGGCGGCGCCCGGCCGTCTCGCCTGACGCCCGGCCGTCTCGCCTGACGGCCCCGGGACCGGCCCGGATCAGCAGGAGCGGATCTCACCGACCTCGATCCGGGCGTCCGGGCAGGCCCGGCGCAGCGCCTCGGCCAGCTCGATGCCCGCGGCCGTCAGCGCGTCGAGCGGCATGGGGGCCAGCCGCTCCAGCAGGAAGAGGGCGCTGACCGAGTCCTCGGTGAGACGGGTGCGGACGCCCTGCCGCCAGTTCCAGCGGCGGCAGGTGACGCCCTCGTCGTCGCACCAGACCACCTCGCCCGCGTCGGGGTGCTCGATGACCTCGGCGCCCCCGGCCGCGGTCACGAACGGCTCGTCGCCGGTGGCCCGGACGAGCCGCATACCGCCCTGGATAAGGTCCAGGTCCTCGCCACCCACAGGGACGAGGTGCGCGACGCTGACGGCGTTGTAGAGGTCGACCAGCCGGTTGATGCGCGGCAGCCCGCCGTCCGCGAGCGCGCGCCGGGCCAGCGCCTCGGCGGAGTTGCGGGTGCGTGAGGGCTTGCTGCCGAAGGCGGTGTACGCGGCGCGCCAGGCGGCGAGATGCGGATCGTCCTGCGGGGCGCGCCCGTCGAGGCGCTCGGCCAGCCGGCGGGCGGCGTCGTCCAGCAGCGCCGCACCGGCCTCGTCGCTGGGCCCGTTGGTCAGGCCGTGGGCCTCGACGGCGAGCCAGCTGAAACCGGGTGCCAGGGCGCGCACCTCGTCGGAGACCTGCAAGGCACAGGTCAGGTCGGGGGCCTGCGAAGGGCTGGACATCAGGGCCGTTCCTCAGAGGTCGGTGGGGAGCGTCTGCCACAGGTGAGGCCGGTCGACGGCCTCCCGGAGGCATTTCAGCACGGCCGGGTGCGGTTCAGCAAATAGCACCGGACAGTCCACTTCATTGAACTCCGGCCGGACGACGAACGCGAGCTGCTCCCGGTCGAGGCGGAACTGCGCGTCGACGCCCGGCTTGTTGCCCCGCGGGTCCTGCCGGGCCCAGCGGTCCTCGCCGGGCAGCCTGACGGCGACCAGGCCGTGGAGAACGTCGAACTTCTGGTAGCACAGCGCGGTGGGGATGCCCTCGGCGCGCAGCAGGGCCGCGAGGGCGTGCGCCTTGGCGTAGCAGATGCCGGTGCGCTGCGCGAGGACGTCCGAGGCGCGCCAGGTGACCCTCCCCCACCCTTCGGCCGGGGGGACCCCCATCTCGCTGCGCTCGTCACCGACGTCCTGACTGTGCGGGATGGCGTCGCGGACGAACTCGAAGGCGGCCTTGGCGTATGCGTATGCGTCGGGGGCGTCAGCGGAGAGGGTGGCGGCGGTGGCCCGGACGCGTGGGTGCTCGTGGTCGATGACCTCGTCGGCGGCCAAGTAGGCAGAGATTTCCGGGGCGTTCTGGATCAGCTCCATGCCCGGGGAGCGTAACGACGCGCCCGGCCGAGAGTCAATGACTTTTCGGCCGGGCGCATAATTATGCAGTTGGTGTTCTCCAGGCTTCGGTGCCGCTCAGCGGCCCAGCTCCTCGCGGAGTGCGGCGAGGAAGCCGTCGACGTCCTCCTCGGCGGTGTCGAAGGCGCACATCCAGCGCACCACGCCGGCCGACTCGTCCCAGAAGTAGAAGCGGTAGCGCTTCTGGAGCCGCTCGCTGACGTCGTGCGGCAGCCTGGCGAACACCCCGTTGGACTGCACGGGGTAGAGGATCTCCACCCCGCCGATCTCCCGCACGCCGGCCGCCAGCCGCTGCGCCATGGTGTTGGCGTGCCGGGCGTTGCGCAGCCACAGGTCCTTGGCGAGCAGCGCCTCCAGCTGGACGGAGACGAAGCGCATCTTGGAGGCCAGCTGCATGGACAGCTTCCGCAGATGCTTCATCGCCCGTACCCGGTCGGGGTTGAGCACGACCACGGCCTCACCGAAGACCGCACCGTTCTTGGTGCCGCCGAAGGAGAGGATGTCGACACCCACGGCGTTGGTGAAGGCCCGCATCGGGACATCGAGGGTCGCCGCGGCGTTGGCTATCCGCGAGCCGTCCAGATGCACCACCATGCCGCGCTCATGGGCGTGTTCGCAGATGGCCCGGATCTCGTCCGGCGTGTAGACCGTGCCCAGCTCCGTGCTCTGGGTGATCGAGACGACCTGCGGCATGGCGCGGTGTTCGTCGTCCCAGCCGTACGCCTCGCGGTCGATCAGCTCGGGGGTGAGCTTGCCGTCCTCGGTGGGTACGGTGAGCAGCTTGAGCCCGCCGACCCGCTCGGGCGCACCGCACTCGTCGACGTGGATATGCGCGGAATCCGCGGCGATCACCGCACCCCAGCGGTCGGTCACGGCCTGCAGGGCGACGACGTTGGCGCCGGTGCCGTTGAACACCGGGAACGCCTCGGCGCGCTGCCCGAAGTGGCTGCGGAAGACGCGCTGGAGGTGCGCGGTGTAGTCGTCCTCGCCGTAGGCGACCTGGTGGCCGCCGTTGGCGAGGGCGAGCGCGGCGAGCACCTCGGGGTGCGCGCCCGCGTAGTTGTCGCTGGCGAAGCCGCGTATCTCGGGGTCGTGGTGCTGCCGGGCGTCGGTCTTCGCTCCGGTCACGGCTCGGGGGTCAGCCACAGACGCTGTCCATTCACTTCCTGGGCGGGCCGGCTCCAGACCCCGGCGATGGCCTCGGCCAGCTCCGTGACGTCCGTGAAGCCCGCGAACTTCGCGTTCGGTCGCTCGGCGCGCATCTGGTCGTTGACGAGCGCCTTCACGATCAGGATGGCAGCAGCGGCACGCGGCCCCTGCTCGCCCCCCGCCTTGCGGAAACCGTCCGCCATGGCCAGCGTCCAGGCCTCGGCCGCGGCCTTGGAGGCCGCGTAGGCGGCGTTGCCGCTGGTGGGCTTGCCGGCGCCGGCCGCGCTGGTGAGGAGAAAACGGCCGTTGCCGCTGCGCTCCAGGGCGTCGTAGAAGGCGAGGGAGGTGTGCTGGACCGTGCGGACCAGCAGCTTGTGGAGCACGTCCCAGTCGGTGAGGTCGGTCTCCGCGAAGGTGGCGGAGCCGCGCCAGCCGCCGACGAGGTGTACCAGACCGTCGATCCGGCCGAACTCCTTCTCCGTACGGTCCGCCCATTCACGGGCCTGGTCCAGGTCGAGAAGGTCCACGGTGTCCCCTATCACCGTGGCGCCGCCGTGGGCGTAGCGGGCCGCGTCCACGGCCTCCGCCAGCCGCTCGGGGTTCGAGTCCGAGCCGACGACCACCGCACCCGCCTCGGCCAGCCGCAACAGGGTCGCGCGCCCGGCCGGTCCGGCCGCGCCCGCCACCGCGATGACCGCACCCTCCAGCGGCCCCTGGCCGCCCGTCGAAGTACCCATCTTCGTCGCCTCCTCGTCCTGCTCCTCGACGGCCTGCGGCCGGGTGTTCCGGTCCGTCGTCATGCCGCCGCCAACGCGTCGCTGTGGGCCGTGATGCCCTTGGTGGATGCGATCACAGCACGCAGCTTCTTGGCGAGCGCTTCGTAGAACATGCTCAGCGGGAATTCGTCGGCGAGCACGTCGTCCACGAGCTTGCGCGGCGGCTGGTCCAAGTCGAGGGCCTCGGGCCCCTTGGCCCAGACCGAGCCCGGGTGCGGTGCCAGGTACGTCGAGACGAGGTCGTACGCGGCGAACCAGTGGACCAGCTTGGGCCGGTCGATGCCGTCGCGGTAGAGCTTCTCGATCTCGCCGCACAGCTGGTTGGTGACCTTGGGCGCCCGCTCCCAGTCGATGTGCAGTGTGTTGTCCGTCCAGCGTACGACGTCGTGCTTGTGGAGGTACGCGAAGAGCAGCTGGCCGCCCAGGCCGTCGTAGTTGCGGACCCGGTCGCCGCTGACCGGGAAGCGGAACATCCGGTCGAAGATCACCGTGAACTGCACATCGCGCGCCTGGGGGTACCCCTCGGCCTCCAGCTTCACGGCCTCCTTGAAGGCGGTGAGGTCGCAGCGCAGCTCCTCCAGGCCGTACATCCAGAACGGCTGCCGCTGCTTGATCATGAACGGGTCGAAGGGCAGGTCACCGTGGCTGTGGGTGCGGTCGTGCACCATGTCCCACAGGACGAACGACTCCTGGCAGCGCTTCTGGTCGTCGAGCATCGTGCGGATGTCGTCGGGGAGTTCGAGACCGAGGGTCTCGACGGCGGCCTTGCTGACCCGGCGGAAGCGGGCGGCCTCACGGTCGCAGAAGATGCCGCCCCAGCTGAACCGCTCGGGGGCCTCGCGCACCGCGATGGTCTCCGGGAAGAGCACCGCGGAGTGGGTGTCGTAGCCGGCCGTGAAGTCCTCGAAGGTGATGCCGCAGAAGAGGGCGTTGTCGTAGCGGGTGCGCTCCAGCTCGGAGAGCCAGTCCGGCCAGACCATGCGCAGCACGACGGCCTCGAAGTTGCGGTCCGGGTTGCCGTTCTGGGTGTACATGGGGAACAGGACGAGGTGCTGGAGACCGTCGGCGCGGTGCCGGGCGGGCTGGAAGGCGAGCAGCGAGTCCAGGAAGTCCGGCACGCCGAAGCCGCCGTCGGCCCAGCGGCGCAGGTCGGCGACGAGCGCCTCGTGGTAAGCGGCGTTGTGCGGCAGCAGCGGGGCGAGCCGGCCGAGGGCCGCTATGACGCGGTCCACCTCGTCGCGGACGGCGTCGGCGGTCGGTGCGCCCTCCGCCGCCAGGTCGATCGAACCGTCCTTGGACTGCCACGGGCGGATGCTCTCCACGGCGTCCTTGAGCACCGGCCACGCGGGGTGCGCGACCACACTCTCTGCGGTCGTGGTGGCCTCCTGGACACCCACAGGCGAAAGAATTTCCGTCATGACTGCCCTCCGGCGGTAGATCGTGTTGTCAGAACACGGTAACCAGCCGAGGATCGCCCACTCAAGTGGCACCGGTGAAAATCTTTCTGCCGACACCCGGCACTCACGCCGATTTTTCCTGTGCGTGACGGCCCGGACGCCACTTCCTGCCCGTGAGGCCAGGGCTTGCGGCGCTTCTTTCAGGGCGTGTTGACGGGGAAAGGCCACCTTTGCACCTTCCGGAACGGCGCCGTCCGGCCTACCGGATGCCTACCGCCCGTAGTCGTATGGCATATGCCACACCCCGCTCCCCGGCAGCGTCCGCGCACGTGGTGACCGGGTCCCGGCGGGCTCGTCAGCGCCGCGGGGACTCGCCCACGCGAGGGTGAGCCGGTCTGGAAGCGGATATGGCGGGTACCCGTACTGGACACACCGCGGCCCCGTCCGGCGCCCCTTTTCCCGCCGTACGGTCCCGTTAGGCTGAGCGCCATTTCGTCACACCGTTGCCGACAGTCGACGGTCGACACCGGGACTGAGCCGACAGCAGCACCGAGCCGACAGAAGCGAGGCAGCCTTGTCCTTTCTCACCATCGGACACCGCGGGATGATGGGCGTGGAGCCGGAGAACACCCTGCGTTCCTTCGTGCGCGCCGAGCACGAGGGCCTCGATGTCATCGAACTGGACCTGCATCTGAGCAAGGACGGCGCGCTCGTGGTGATGCACGACGCGGACGTGGACCGGACCACCGACGGCGCCGGTCCGATCGCCGAACGCACCCTCGCCGAGCTGCGCGAGCTCGACGCCGGGCAGGGCGAGCGCATCCCCGTCTTCGAGGAGGTCGTGGCGGCGGTCAAGGCGCCGCTGCAGGCCGAGATCAAGGACGTGGCGGCCGCGCAGGCGCTGGCCGAGGTGCTGCGCTCACGGGACCTGGTCGACCGGGTCGACGTGATCTCCTTCCACGACGAGGCGCTGGCCGCGATCCGGACCCTGCTGCCCGGTGTCCGTACCGCGCTGGTCGGCAGCCGCTACGGCGCCGACGTCGTCGACCGGGCGCTGGCCGTCGGCGCGACCATGCTCTCGCTGAACATCCGCCGGCTCACCCTGGAACTGGTCGAGCGGGCCCATGCCGCGCAGCTGAAGGTCGTGGCCTGGACGGTCAACACCCACGACCAGCTCCGCCTGGCCCGCGGGCTCGGGCTGGACGGTGTGGTGACCGACCAGCCGGAGATCCGGCGGGCGGTCCGCTTCACCGCGTAGGCCGGCGGGCGCCACATCGAGCCGGGCGGGGTGCCGCGTCCCCGGGCCCCGCCCGCGCGTACGGAGAAACGCGCAGTTCACAGCCGTGCAATGTGAGTCCGGCATGCGGACACTTTCCCCGGTGATCTCGACAGCGGGCCCGGTGCACTGCCACTCTCCCGCCATGCGCCTCGCCAACCGCCCCCTCCGCCTTGCCGCTTGCGCCGCCGTCGCGCTGCTCGCCGCGGCCGTCGGCTGTGCCCCGCAGGACGCCGCCCCCGGTGGTCCGGGGGCCGCCGGCCCGCAGAGCTGCGACCGCGGCCGGCTGGCCACCGTGGCCCGCGGCACGCTCACGGTCGGCACCGACAAGCCCGCCTACGCGCCGTGGTTCCACGACGACGACCCGGCCAACGGCAAGGGCTTCGAGTCCGCGGTCGCCTACGCCGTCGCCCGGCAACTGGGCTACGGCAAGGGCGCGGTGCGCTGGCAGACCGTGCCGTTCAACAACGCCTTCGCCCCCGGTGCGAAGAAGTTCGACTTCGACATCAACCAGATCTCCGTCAGTGCCGCGCGCAAGCGGGCCGTCGCCTTCTCCTCCGGCTACTACGACGTACGCCAGGCGGTGGTCGCGCTCAAGGGGTCGCGGGCCGCGCGGGCCAGGAGCATCGCCGATCTGCGGCGGGTCAAGCTCGGTGCGCAGGTCGGCAGCACCAGCCTGGACGTCCTGCAGGACACCGTCCGGCCCTCGGAGCAGCCGGCCGTCTTCCAGAAGAACGACCTCGCCAAGTCCGCGCTCAGGAACGGCCAGGTCGACGCGATCCTCACCGATCTGCCGACGGCCTTCTACATCACCTCGGCGGAGGTCAAGGACGCCGAGGTGGTCGGGCAGTTCGCGGCGACCGGCGCCGCCGAGGAGCAGTTCGGGCTGGTCCTGGACAAGGAGAGCCGGATCACCGGGTGTGTGACGGCCGCGGTGGACGCCCTGCGGAAGGACGGCACCCTGGCCCGGCTGGAGAAGAAGTGGCTGGCCGACGCCGTGTCCGTGCCGGTGCTCAAGTGACGTACGGAGAAGGTGTGCTGAAGACTCCGGTGGCACCGGAAGGGTCCGGGGACGGGTACGCGCCCTCGGCGCGGCGGATCGAGCGGGAGCGGTTCAAGCGGGCCAGGGCCCGGCGTGCCACCGCCGTCGCCGCGCTGAGCACCCTGGTCACCGGCACCGTCCTCTTCCTCGTCATCACCCGCTCGCCCGGCTGGCCGCGCACCCGGGAGACCTTCCTCAGCCCGGAGTACGCGCGGATCGCGCTGCCGAAGGTGCTGGACGGGCTGCTGCTGAACCTGCGGCTGCTGGTGGTGTGCGGGGCGGCGGTGCTGGTGCTCGGGCTGCTGCTGGCGGTGGCCCGGACCCTGCGCGGGCCGGTGTTCTTCCCGCTGCGCGCGCTGGCCGCCGCGTACACCGACTTCTTCCGCGGACTGCCGCTGATCATCTGTCTGCTGATGGTGGTCTTCGGGGTGCCGGCGCTGCGGCTCCAGGGCGTGACCACCGATCCGGTGCTGCTCGGCGGTTCCGCGCTGGTGCTGACGTACTCGGCCTATGTCGCCGAGGTCTTCCGGGCCGGCATCGAGTCGGTGCACCCCTCGCAGCGGGCCGCGGCCCGGTCGCTGGGACTCTCCAACGGGCAGGCGCTGCGCTTCGTGGTACTGCCACAGGCGGTGCGGCGGGTGGTGCCGCCGCTGCTGAACGATCTGGTCTCGCTGCAGAAGGACACCGGTCTGGTGTCCATCGCGGGCGCGGTGGACGCGGTGTACGCCGCGCAGATCATCGCCGGCAAGGACTTCAACTTCACGCCCTACGTCGTGGCCGGGCTCGTCTTCGTCGCGCTGACGATCCCGATGACCCGCTGCACGGACTGGATCACGGCTCGCATGGACCGCCGGCGCGCCCAGGGAGGACTCGCATGAGCACGACGGACGACGCTCCGCGGCCGGCCGGGAAGGCCGCCGCTCCGGACGCGCCCGGCGGCGGGCCGGTGCTGCGGCTGGAGTCCGTGCGCAAGACCTACGGCCGGGGCACGGTCGTGCTGCGGGACGTGGATCTGGAGGTTCCGCCGCACACCGTGACCGCGCTGATCGGCGCCTCGGGGTCGGGCAAGTCCACGCTGCTGCGCTGCGCGAACCTCCTGGAGGAGATCGACGACGGCGCGATCTTCCTGGACGGCACGGAGATCACCGATCCACGGGCCGACGTGGACGCGGTGCGCCGCCGGATCGGGGTGGTCTTCCAGGCCTACAACCTCTTCCCGCACATGACCGTGCTGGACAACATCACGCTGGCGCCGCGCCGGGTGCACGGGGTGCCGCGGGCCGAGGCGGAGGCGCGGGCCCGTGAGCTGCTGGAGCGGCTGGGGCTGGGCGCGCGGGCCGGGGAGTACCCGGACCGGCTCAGCGGCGGCCAGCAGCAGCGGGTCGCGATCGTCCGGGCGCTGGCCGGCCGGCCCCGGCTGCTGCTGCTCGACGAGATCACCGCGGCGCTCGACCCGGAGCTGGTCGGCGAGGTGCTGGGGGTGGTCCGCGAGCTCAAGGAGGAGGGCATGACCATGGTCATCGCCACCCATGAGATGGGCTTCGCGCGGGAGGTCGCCGACCAGGTGTGCTTCCTGGACGGCGGGGTGGTGGTCGAACGCGGCACGCCCGAGGAGGTCTTCGGGGAGCCGCGGCAGGACCGCACCCGGCAGTTCCTGCGGCGGATCATCCAGGCGGGACGGCTGTGAGCGCCGGGCCGCCCCGGCTCTAGCCGAGCGGCTTGACCAGCAGCTCGAAGGCCAGGTCGGGGCGCTGCGGGATGCCGAAGCGCTCGTCGCCGTACGGGAACGGGGTCAGCTCGCCGGTGCGCCGGTAGCCGCGGCGCTCGTACCAGGCGATCAGCTCGTCGCGCTGGTGGATGACCGTCATCCGCATCTCCCGGGCGCCCCAGGTCTCCCGGGCGGTGCGCTCGGCCTCCGCGATGATCAGCTTGCCGAGGCCGCCGCCCTGAAGATCCGGGCGCACCGCGAACATCCCGAAGTAGGCGTGGTCGCCGCGGTGCTCCAGCTGGCAGCAGGCGATCAGCGCACCGTCCCGCTCGGCGATCAGCAGCCGGCCGGTCTCCTTGCGCACCACGGCGGTGACGCCCTCCGGGTCGGTGCGCTGCCCCTCCAGCAGGTCCGCCTCCGTCGTCCAGCCGCCGCGGCTGACGTCACCGCGGTACGCCGACTCGATGAGGGCGACGAGCCCGGGGACATCGGCATCGTGGGCGGTACGGAAGGTCAGCTCGCTGGTGGGCATGGCGTGGGCAGTCCTCTCGGGCGGACGAGTAGCTGCGAGGAGGCTAACAACCGGCGGGGCCGCCGTGTCAGGGCCGGTGTCAAGGTCGTGCGGCGGCGGGTGCCGGGCCGCGCGGGGCGCGCGGCGTAGGGTCCGGGCATGGTGCACGTACTGAGCAGCAGGGTGCTGTTGCGGCCGGCCGACCCCGAGCGGTCGCGGGCGTTCTACGGCGAGGCGCTGGGGCTGGAGATCTACCGGGAGTTCGGTACCGGCCCCGAGCGCGGCACGGTCTACTTCCTCGGCGGCGGCTTCCTGGAGGTGTCCGGGCGCGCCGCCGTTCCGGCCACCGAGACCCTCCAGCTGTGGCTGCAGGTGGCGGACGCGGCGGCGGCGCACCGGGAGCTGGTGACGCACGGGGTGGAGGTGCTGCGCCCGCCCGTGCGGGAGCCGTGGGGGCTGATCGAGATGTGGATCGCCGACCCGGACGGCCACCGGATCGTGCTGACCGAGGTCCCGGCGGACCATCCGCTGCGCTATCGGCCCTGAGGCGTCCGCGCGCCCCGTCCGGCCGGGGCGGACACCGCCCTGACGGGCGTCCTCGCCGCGCTCCCCCCTTGCGCCCGTGCGCTCCCGTGTGCCGGGCGGCCGGTGGGCATCCTGCCCCCGATGCGTACGGGTGCGAGGGGAGGCGTTCCGTGCACGGACCGGCGTGGGTCGGCTGGCTGCTGGTGCTGCTGGGTGCCGCCGGCGGCGCGTACTGCCTGTGGCGGGCGCGTACCGGGCCGGCCGGGCAGCGGGGCGAGGCGCGCGGCGAGGGGCTGATGGCGCTGGGGATGGCGGCGATGGCCTGGCCGGTGGCGCCGTCGTCGTGGTCGCCGTGGCTGTTCGCCGCGGTGTTCGGGGCGGCGGGGCTGCGGGCGCTGGTGCGGCGCCATCTGCATCACGCGGTGGGCGCCCTGGCCATGGTGTACATGGCGCTGGTGATGGTGATGCCGTCCCAACAGGCGGGCCACACGGCGCAGATGGGGCAGATGGGCCAGGCGGGCGGGACGGGCCCGATGGCGCACGCGGCGCCGGGCGGGGTGCCGTTGCTGACCGGGCTGTTGCTGGTCTACTTCACGGGGTACGTGCTCGCGGCGGGCGTCCGGCTGGTGCCCGCCGTCGGCGCGGGGGCCGGGGAAGCGGTGGCGGGCGGGCCGGTGGCGGTGGCGGGCGCCGGGGTGCTGCCGGCCTGCCGGGTGGCGATGGGGATCGGCATGCTGGCGATGCTGCTGGCGCTGTGAAGTGCGGCGACGCACTGCCGTCCGGGACACCGCCGTTGGCGCGCCCGGTGCGCGTGCGCACCGGTGGCCCGGGTGGTGTGCATCACTTCCGACGCGTGGCCGTACCAACGGGTAGTCGTGCGCTCATAGGGTGACGGCATGATGGTCACTCTCGCGCTGATGATGCTCGGCGTGCTGGCCGCGGCAATGGCGCCGCGGCTGATGGCCCGTTCCGACTGGCCCGACCGTGAGCCGGTGCTCGCCCTGTGGGTGTGGCAGTGCGTGGTCGCGGGTGTCCTGCTGTGCTGTCTGCTCGCGATGTCGCTGAGCGCGGCCGCCGCCTGGGAATCCGTCCGCAGCCCGGTGTTCGGGTTCGCGCCCCGCGTCGTCGTCGAGGCGTACGCGCTCCAGACGCACGGGCCGTGGGCCGGGGCGCTGGCCCTGGTGCTGGCGGGTGGCGGCGCCTGGACGGCCCTCGCGCTGACCCGCGAGGTACGGGCGGTGCGCGCCCGGCGCCGGCAGCGGCGGGCCGAGCTGCTGCGGCGTGCGCCGTTGCTGCCCGGCGAGGAGCCCTCCGGGGAGCGGCTGGTCGTCCTGGAGGGGGACCGCCCCGAGGCCTGGTGGCTGTCCCACTCCTCGCCCCAACTGGTCGTCACCACCTCGGCGTTGCGCCGCCTGAAGGGGCATCAGCTCGATGCGCTGATCGCCCATGAGCAGGGCCATGCGCGGGCCCGGCACGATCTCCTGCTGTACTGCGCCTCGGCGCTGGCCGCCGGTTTTCCGCAGGTCCCGGTCTTCGCCGCGTTCCGCGACCAGGTGCACCGGCTAGTCGAGCTGGCCGCCGACGACGTGGCCTCGCGCCGCTTCGGCCGGCGGACGATCGCCCTGGCGCTGGTGGAACTCAACGAGGACCGCGGGGTGTTCGGCCCCTGCCCGGCCCAGCTCGCCCAGGTACCGGCGCGGGTGGACCGGCTGCTGGCCCCCGCGCCCCGCTTCACCCCGGGCCGCCGGCTGCGGATGACCGCGGTGGCGGCGCTGGTGCCGGCGATCCCGCTGCTGGTGACCTTCGTTCCGGGGCTGCACGCCCTGACCTAGGACCTGTCGTCAAACTCCCGCCTGCCCCGCGGCGCCTGGCACGCACTCCCCCACGCCTAAAGGGCGCGGGGGGACCCCCATGCTGCGTTG
>NZ_JBSFJF010000082.1:0-28263 GCF_053597915.1 Streptomyces sp. NPDC001219
CCCTCCACGAGGCTTTTCCTATCTGTTTGGTTTTTTTTATCACCGTCCGGTACGGCGCGCCATTCTCTACCGCCTAACTTATCGACCACCTGGAGTCCCGGCGGGTGGCCACCCGCCGCTTCTTCGCCGGCAACCTCACCCGTCACCCGGCCTACCAGGAGCGGGAGTTCCGGGTGAGCGGGTCGCTGGCCAACAGCGACATCGTCACCGAGCGCACCTTCTGGATCGGGGTGTTCCCCGGGCTGACCGACGAGATGATCGACCACAGCATCCGCAGCGTCACGGAGTTCGTGATGTCCCGCACCTGACACGGCCAGGCGGACGGTGCCCGCGCACACGGAGTGCGTCGGGCGCCGTCCGCCTGGCCGACGTGCGGGGTGACCGGCCGGGGTCAGGCCGCCGGGGTCGAGGCGGGCCGGCCGGCCCACTGCTCCAGCAGGCCGGCGGCCCGGGGCGCGCCGCCGGCACCGCGGACGCTCGCGCGCATCCACGCCATGTGCTCCGGGATCTCCGGGTCGGCCACGATGTCGCCCACGGCGGCGCGGAGGGTGTCCGCGGTCAGCCGGTCGCGGTCGATCATCCGGCCCAGGCCCAGCTCGTCCACGCGCCGTGCGGTCAGGGTGTGTTCGAAGGCCTGGGGCACCACGATCGCCGGTGTGCCGAAGTGCAGCGCCTCCATGAGGCAGCTCATGCCCCCATGGCAGACCAGGACGTCGGCGTGCGGCAGTACCGCCGGGTGCGGCAGCCACCGGTGGGCCTCCACATGCGGCGGGAGGTCGCCGAGGGCGGCGAGGTCCGCGTCCCGGCCGAGCGTCATCACCACCTGCCAGTCGGCTCCGTCGAAGGCGTTCACACACGTACGGAAGAAGTCCTGCTGCCGGTTGGACTCGGTGCCCAGCGAGACCAGCGCCAGCCGCCTGCCGTCGGCCGGCGGCGACCACGGCACGTCCCCCTCGGGCTCGGCGACCGTGGGCCCCACGAAGTGGAAGCGCTCGTCGAAGGTGGTGCCCTTGATCTGGAACTCCCGCGGCAGGAAGGCCAGGTTGTGTTCGTCCCACTCCCGGAGGAAGCGGCCCAGCCCGTCCGGGGGGAGGCCGTTGTCCCGGGCGAACCGCATCAGTGCCGCCGCGCCCTCGCGCAGCGACGGGTCGTCGGGGTCGAACATCAGCACCCGCAGGGAGAACTCCTCGTTCGAGGCGTGGCTGATGCCCAGTTGCACGGTGGTGGCGCAGCCGAGGGTGTGCGCGGTCATCCGCGCGGCCGGGAACGACTCGAAGTCGTAGAGGACGGCGTCCGGCGGGTCGGCGGCCAGGGTGGCGAGCGCGAGCGGATAGACCGTCTGCATCGACTCGACCAGCAGTTCATACCCTTCGGCCGCCATACGGTCCGCACCGGCCTGGGGCACCTTGACGAAGGCGCCGCGCCGGGACTTGTAGCCCACGACCCGGGCGCCGGTCCGCTCGACCACCTCGCTGTACTGGTGGTCGACGAAGTACGTCACCCGGTGCCCGCGGCGGATGAGTTCACGGGTCAGGCCGAGCGTCGGGCTGATGTGCCCGAAGTCGGCGAACAGGAACACGGCGACATGCCGCTGGGGGGTGGCTGCGAATGCTGACACGTCGACACCTTCACTCGGGCTGCTGTACGGGGCGGGTCCGCGGAGGGCGGGTCCGCGTGGTTCTCGTGCGGTCACCGCGGGGACGGTGGTCCGCGGTCTCCGGTCGGGGTGTGTCCGGCACCGTGGCTGCCGGGTGGTCCGGGGGCGACGGTTCGGCGTCGGGGGCGGTGGCCTCCCACAGGTCGCGCGCCGAGCTGTCGATGCTGTGGCGCACCGTCCAGTGCAGCAGTCGTCTGGCCCGGCCGGTCTCCACCCGCATCCAGTCCTGCTCGGTGGCGGGTCGGGCGCCGGGCTCCGCCTCCTCGACGATGCGTGCCCGCCGTCCGCTAGCGGTGATCAGCCTCTCCACCATGGTGCGTACCGGGACCGCCTCGCCCCGGCCGATGTTGATCAGCTCTCCGGCGACCGGCAGGGATGCCGCCGCCAGCACCGCGTCCGCGGCGTCGCGGGAGTCGACGAAGTCCCGGCTCGCCCTCAGCGGGCTGACCCGTACCTCCGCTTCGTGGTCCGCCGCCGCGGCGCGCAGTTGTGCCGCGACCCGCCCCAGCAGGCTGCCCGGTGAGGTGCCGGCGCCGATCGCGTTCGACACCCGCAGGACGACCGCCTCCACCTGCCCGGCCGCGGAGGCCGTGCGGACCGCTTCGGTCCCCTGGAGCTTCGTCCGTCCGTAGAGCGTGGTCGGCCGGGTCGGTGTCCGCTCGTCCAACGAGGTGCCCGGCGGCTGCGGGGCGTACTCGTGCACCGAGCCCACGTGGACCAGCCGGGGACGCCAGGACGCGGCCGCCATGGCCGCCAGCACCGTGTCGACCAGGGCGTGGTTGGCCTGCCGCATGGCCTCCGGTGAACACAGCCATACGGCGCCGGCGGCGTTCACCACGGCGTGGGGCCGCTCGGCGTCGATGAGGCGGGCCAGGCCGTCCGGCCCCGCGCCGGTCAGGTCCATCGGGAAGAACCGCCCCGGCGCGGTCGCGGGGCCCGGCCGGCGCGCCACCCTCAGCACTTCCTCGCCCGCGGCGGTGACCGCCGCACAGACATGGCGGCCGAAGGCTCCGGTCGCGCCGAGCACGAGCACGCGGCGGCGGGTGCCGTCCCGGGCTTCCGCCCCGCTCACCGTGGCGTCCTGCCTCAGCATGTCTGCGCGAGCAGCTCGGCGCGCTCCTTGAGCGGCTCCCACCAGTCACGGTTGTCGCGGTACCAGGCGACCGCCTCGGCCAGACCGTCGGCGAAGTCCTTGCCCGGCTTGTAGCCCAGCTCGGTCTGGATCTTGCTCCAGTCCACCGAGTAGCGCCGGTCGTGTCCCTTGCGGTCGACGACGTACTCGATCATCTCCGGCCCCGCCCCGCAGCTCTCCAGCAGCAGATCGGTCAGCTCCCGGTTGCTCAGTTCGGTGCCTCCGCCGATGTTGTAGACCTCGCCAGGGCGGCCGCCGGTGCGGACCAGTTCGATGCCCTGGACGTGGTCGTCGATGTGCAGCCAGTCGCGGACGTGCAGGCCGTCGCCGTACAGCGGGACCTTCTTGCCGTCCAGGAGGTTGGTGACGAACAGCGGGATGACCTTCTCCGGGAACTGGCGGTGCCCGTAGTTGTTGGAGCAGCGGGTGACCCGCACATCGAGGCCGTGGGTGCGGTGGTAGGAGAGGGCGATCAGGTCGCTGGAGGCCTTCGAGGCCGCGTACGGCGAGTTGGGGATCACCAGATGGGTCTCCGAGGAGGACCCCGTGGCGATCGATCCGTAGACCTCGTCGGTCGAGACATGGAGGAAGGTCTTCAGCCCGTGCCGGAGCGCGGCATCGAGCAGGACCTGGGTGCCCAGGACGTTGGTGCGGACGAACGCCGCGGGGCTGAGTATGGAACGGTCGACATGCGACTCGGCCGCGAAGTGGACGACCTGGTCGTGTGCGGCGACCAGGTCGTCGACGAGTGGCTCGTCGCAGATGTCGCCGGCGACGAAGCGGAAGCCTTCCAGGTGCCGGACCTCGTCCAGGTTGGCCGTGCTGGCCGCGTAGGTGAGGCTGTCGAGCACGGTGAGGTGGACGTCGCCCGGACCGAACGGTCCCAGGAGCGTGCGGACGTAGTGCGACCCGATGAAGCCGGCGCCGCCGGTCACCAGGATTCTCGTGGGGCTCATCGAGGTTGTGGCGCGAGGGCCCGGGGTTCCAGGCCGGTGGGGAGCGCCTTCCCCCTTCCGTTGTTCGGTGCGGGTTGAGTGGGCCGGGCTGCCGTGTGAGCGGCGTCAGGACTGGATGTGCACCTTGGCGTGGTCGCCGATGACCAGCCGGTGGGCCACCGGACGCTGTGGTGCGAGCGCCACATGGGCGTTGCGTCCGACCAGCGAGGCCTCCACCCGGCGCACGCTCTCGAACGACGAACCGCGCAGCACGATCGAGGAGGCCAGTTCGCTGTCGTGGATGCGGCAGTCCTCCGCGATGGAGGTGGACGGGCCGATGTAGGACTCGGTGACGACGGTGCCGGAGCCGATCACGGCGGGTCCGACGATCCGTGAGGCGCGGACCGTCGCGCCGGGGCAGATGCGCACCCGGCCGAGGATCTCGCTCGCCTCGTCCACCGAGCCCTCGATGCAGCGTTCCTGGCTCTCCAGCAGCATGCGGTTGACCTCCAGCATGTCGACGACGCTGCCGGTGTCCCGCCAGTAGCCGGACAGCTCACCGGAGCGGATGTCCTGGCCCGCCTCGACCATCCACTGCACGGCGTCGGTGATCTCCAGTTCGCCGCGCGCGGACGGCCGGATGGCCCGTACCGCCTCGTGCACGGCGGGGGTGAAGAGGTAGACGCCGACCAGCGCCAGGTCGCTCTTGGGGTTCTGCGGCTTCTCCTCCAGGCCCGTGACCCGGCCCGTGGCGTCCAGTTCGGCCACGCCGAAGGCCGTGGGGTCGGGGACCCGGCTGAGCACGAGCTGGGCGTCGGGGCGCTCCTTGCGGAAGCCCTCGACGAGATCGGTGATGCCGCCGGAGATGAAGTTGTCCCCCAGGTACATCAGGAAGTCGTCGTCGCCCAGGAAGTCGCGGGCGATGAGGACGGCGTGGGCGAGGCCGAGCGGGGCGCTCTGCGGAAGGTAGGTCACCTGGAGGCCGAACTGTGCGCCGTCGCCGACCGCCTCGCGGATCTCCGGTCCGGTGTCGCCGACGATCATGCCGACCTCGGTGATGCCGGTCTCGGCGATGGCCTCCAGCACATAGAAGAGGATCGGCTTGTTGGCGACCGGGACGAGTTGTTTGGCGGAGGTGTGGGTTATGGGCCGCAGGCGCGTACCAGCGCCTCCCGAGAGCACAAGAGCCTTCACGGTTTCCATCCAGGGGCGAGTGGTGTCAGGGGGAGGGCCTGTCGGTCGCCGGCCGACGCGGCCCGGTCAGCGCTCCGCGACCAGTTGCTCCAGCGTGGCGACCATGTCGCGCGGGCTGGGCATCGTCGCCGCCTCGTCGCGCAGGCGCTGCGCGGCGGTGGCGAAGCCCGGATCGTCGAGGATCTGCCGGGTGTGACGGAGCACCAGGTCGGCGGTGACCTCGCTGTGGTGGACGGTGATCCCCGCGCCGGCGCGCTCCAGGGACCGGCCCCGCCACTCCAGGTCGGCGACGGAGGTGCAGAGGGTGAGTTGCGGTACGGCGTTGATCAGGGCGGTGGCGTAGGTCCCCCATCCGCCGTGGTGGATCACGGCCGAGCAGCTGGGCAGCAGGGTGTGCAGCGCCACGTCGTCCACGGCGCGCACGTTGGCGGGGAGGTCGGCGAGCGCCTCCCGCTGCTGCGGAAGGAGAGCGGCGACCACCTCGATGTCGAGCGGAGCCAGCGCTCCGAGGATGTCGGAGACGGAGACGTAGTCACCGCCGTAGGCCTCGGTGTTGCTCGTCCCGAGGGTCAGACAGACGCGCGGCCGCTCGGGTGCCTCGCGCAGCCACGGCCACCACACCGCGTCCCCGTTGTACGGCACATAGCGCATGGACAGGGACGGCAGTGTGGTGGGCGGCCGCAGGCTCGGCGGTGTGGTGTCGAGGGTGTACCGGCCGTGGATCAGCTCTTCGTCGCAGGAGACGCCGAAGGGCGCGCCACGCTCGTCGAGCCAGTCGGCGAGCGGGTCCACCCGCTCTTCGGGCGGGACCTGGCCCAGCAGACCGAGGTAGGTCTGACGGGCCCTGCCGTAGACATCGGCGCACCACAGCAGTCGGACATGGACGGCGTCGCAGGCGCGGGCGGCGATGGCTCCGGCGTAGCAGAGCGGGTCGCGGACGACCAGGTCCGGCTGCCAGCTCTGTGCCAGTGCCGCCATGTCGTCCATCACCGGATCGTTGTACGGCGCGAAGCCGTAGCGGACGCTGGACTCGTAACGGTCGCGGAGGGTGGGCCAGTCCACCTCGCCCGGTCCCAGCCGGCTCCAGTTGGCGAAGTCCTGGTCCTGTGTCTCGGGGGCCAGTTTCATGGCCTGGTGCAGTCCGTGGTCGCGGCCCACGGGAGCCGAGACCAGCCCTGTGCCGGTGACGAGCCCGGTGAGGGACGGGGAGTTGACCATGCGCACCTCGTGCCCCGCCGCGGTCATCGCCCAGGCCAGCGGCACCATGGGATACAGATGCGACCTCTCGGACAGTGCGGCGAACAGCACGCGCATGGGAAGTCCCCTCTCGGTCGCGTGTAGTCGGGTGGCCTCGACACGGCCGCGAGGCACGTGTTCACGGCCGGAGCGCGGATGGTGTCGGTCTCATCCTGTGGTCTCCGGCAGTGCCCTGCGGTACCGCGCCGCCAGGGTCTGGGGATTCCTCCAGACAATGGCGCCGGGTCCCGAGCCGGTTCCCCGTACCTGTTCTTCAGGCGTCAGGAAGGTGGCGCGCCTCATGGCAGATCGGGGCCGTGGCGCGAGGCCGTCGACGCCGGTCAGCTGTCACCGGTGGCCATGGCCCGAACGGTGCGGCGGGCGTCACCGGAGCGGTCAGGGGGCGGCGGAGTCCACCGTGATGGCGCGGGAGGGGCAGAGCTGCTCCGCCTCCTCCACATGGTCCGCCAGCTGCTCGGGCGGCTCGGTCATCCGCAGCACGACGAGGCCGTCGTCCTCGTGCTGCGCGAAGACCTCGCCCGCGGTCATCGCGCACATTCCGGCACCGACACACCGGTCCTGATCAACCGTGATCTTCATGGTGTCTCCTCTCGTTTCATGAGCTTTCGACCATGGTGTCGGCTGTGCGGCGCACCGCCGACGGTCGCCGGCAGGGTCTGGTGAATCGCCCAGACAATGGGCCGCGCCTCCGTCTGCACGGTCCGGGCGGCTCCCGCGTACCCGCCGCTCAGCGTGGTGTGCGGACCGTCGGCCGCGGACCCGGCAGGGCCGCCATCCAGGCCGCTACGGTCTTCGCGGTGGAGCCCGCGTGGTCCTCCATCATCGTGAAGTGGTTGCCGGGCACGTCGGTCACGGTGTCCGCGCCGTCCCAGGACGCCTGCCACTCCTGCGGTGCGAGCGGTCCCGTCTGCTCGCCGGTGACCGGCGGCTCGCTGGAGCGCACGAGCAGCACGGGGCAGGAGAGCGGGTCCGGCGACCATCCGCCGACGATGTGGACGTACCAGCTCATCGCGGTGAGCCGGTCTGCGTCCATGTGCGCGAACAGCGACTCGCGGTCGAACATCCCGCCGATCATCTCCCCGGCGAACCGGGTGAAGGGCGAGTCCTCGCGCGGCAGGTAGGTGTCCAGCAGCGCGACACCGGCGGGCGGTGTCCCCGCCTTCTGCAGATGGTGCGCCACGGCGAGGGCCAGGATGCCGCCGGACGACGAGCCGAGCAGCACCACCGGGCCGCCGTCCGCGCACCGCAGCACCGCCTCGGCCTGCAGCCGTACGACCGCGTCGAGGGAGGCGGGCAGCCGCTCTCCCGGGCCGAAGCCCGGGGTCGGCAGCGCCCATACGTCGCGCGCGTTGCGGTGGACGGCGGCGAACCGGGCGTACTGGTGCACACCGGCGAGGGCGACATACGAGCTGAAGCACATCAGCGTCGGCTCGGCGGCGTCCGGGGAGGCGCCGCCACGGGCGAGCCGCACGGGAGCGAAGGTGCTCCCGAACTCCTCGGGTGCGTCGAACGTCGGCCGAAGGCGGGCGGCCGCCTGCAGCAGCTCGAACCCCTCCGTCACCCGTCCCGACGCGCTGGCCTCCCGGAAGAGGGCCCCGATGGTGTCCTGCTCCCGCACCGTCGCGGAAGGGCGGTCGTCGGGTCCTGGGGAGCCGGGCGGCGGGAGGGCGCCCGCGGTGAGCTCCTCTCCCAGCCGGGCGGCCAGCTCCTCGGGGGTGGCGAAGTCGAAGACGAGCGTGGGCGGGAGCCGCAGGCCGGTGACGGTGCCGAGCTGGTTGCGCAGTTCCACGGCGGTCAGCGAGTCGAAGCCCAACTCGGCGAAGCCACGGTCCGGTTCGACCTCCTCGGGCGCCCCGTGACCGAGGACCGCCGCGATCTGACGCCGTACCAGGTCGAGCAGGAGCGCGTCCCGCCCGCCGGGGCCGGCGTCCGCCAGCCGTGCGAGCAGATCGTCCTTGTCCGCTCCGGACGCGGCGACCGGACGCCGGGCCCGGCCGGGAGCCGCGCCGCCCGGCAGCGCCGCCCGTCCCCCCGTGCCGAGGCCCACGGTGACCAGGGCGTTCTCGCCGGTCGCCAGGGCGGCGTCGAACAGCGCGAGCCCGTCGTGGGCGGAGAGCGGCCGCATCCCGCCACGGGCCATCCGCCGCCGGTCGGTGTCGGCGAGCCCGGCCGTCATGCCGCTGTCCTCGGCCCACAGTCCCCATGCCAGCGAGGTGGCCGGCAGGCCCTGGGCCGCCCGGTGCGCGGCCAGACCGTCCAGGAAGGCGTTGGCGGCCGCGTAGTTGGCCTGCCCCGCCGAACCGAAGGTGCCGGCCGCTGAGGAGAAGAGCACGAACGCCGTCAGCTTCCGGTCCTTCGTCAGCTCGTGCAGCAGCCAGGCGGCACCGGCCTTCGGCCGCAGGGTCCGGTCGATCCGTTCTTCGCCGAGCGCGGTCAGCACACCGTCGTCGACGACCCCGGCGAGGTGCACGACGGCGGTCAGCGGGTGCTCCGCCGGGACCGCGTCGAGCAGCCGCTCCACCTCCGCGCGCTCGGCGACATCGCAGGCCACCAGAGAGGCGGTCGCCCCCTCCTCCGCCAGCTCGGCGCACCACTTCGCCGCTCCCTCGGCCGCGGACCCGCGGCGGCTGGCCAGCAGGAGGTGCCGTACACCGTGACGGGTGACGAGATGACGCGTCACGAGCTTCCCCAGCGTGCCGGTGGCACCGGTGACCAGCACCGTGCCCTCCGGGTCGAACGGGGCCTCAAGGGCCTCGGGAGGACCGACGCGGGTGAGCTGCGGCAGCCGCAACTCGCCCGCGCGCAGCACCGTCTGCGGGTGCGCGGCGCCCACCGCGTCCGCGAGCACGCCGCGGGACGCCTCACGGTCGTCGAGGTCGAGCAGCCACAGCCGTCCGGGGTGTTCCAGCTGCGCGGAGCGCACCAGCCCCCACAGCGCCGCCCCGGCGAGATCGCTGACGTCCTCTCCGGGCCCGGCGGCGACGGCGCCCCGGGTGACGATCACCAGCCGGGAGCCGGCGAACCGCTCCTCGGCGAGCCAGTCACGGCAGACCGCGAGGGTGCTGAGGAGCAGTCCCCGGACGTCCGGGCTGTCCGCACCGGCTTGCGGTACGCACTCCAGCAGCACGGTGTCGGGCATCGTCATCCCCGTGGCCACGGCGGCCGACAGGGCTTCGAGATCAGCGTATGACTCCGCGTGCACGCCCGCACCATCCAACGCCTCGGCGATCCCGGCATCCGCCGGTCCGCCGGAAGCGGCACCCGCCGGACCGCCGAGCACGACCCACCGCGCGGCCCCGGAACGCGGGGACAGGGCGGCGGCCTGCCAGTCGAGGCGCAGCGGCACCTCCGGACCGGCCTGCGGGGAGGCCGGCAGCTGGTCAGGGGTCACCGTGCGCAGGGTCAGCGCCTCGGCGACGGCGACGGGCCGCCCGGAGGAGTCCGTGACCAGCACCGAGAAGGCATCGGCCCGGCCCTCGGCGGGCCGCAGACGCACCCGCAGCACGTCGGCCCCCTCGGCATGGAAGGTCACCCCACTCCAGGCGAACGGCAGCATCGCCCCGCCGTCGCCCGTGCCGCCGCCGTCCCGGCCGCCGACGAGCAGGGTCTGCACGGCGGCGTCGAGCAGCGCGGGGTGCAGCGTGAACCGCGTGGCGTCGGCCCGGTGCGGCTCGGGCAGCGCGGCCTCGGCGAACAACTCGTCGCCGCGCCGCCACACGGGCCCGAGCCCCTGGAACGCGGGCCCGTAGGTGAACCCGACTTCAGCGAAGGCGTCGTACCACTCCCCCGCCCCGACGGGCTCGGCGCCCTCGGGCGGCCAACTCCTCAGATTCTCCGGCTCGTTCGGCGGTGCGGTGGCCAGGGTGCCTTGTGCGTGCCGGGCCCACGGCGCGGTGTCGCCGTCTTCCACGGGCCGGGAGTGCACGGTGAACGAGCGGCACCCGGCGTCGTCGGGCGCGCTCACCTCCACCTGAAGCTGGACGGCGCCCTGCCGCGGCAGCACGAGCGGCGTCTCCAGGGTCAGTTCGGCGAGATGGTCGCATCCGGTGCGGTCACCGGCGCTGACGGCCAGGTCGAGGTAGGCCGTGGCCGGCAGGATCACCCGGCCCAGCACCGCGTGATCGGCGAGCCACGCATGGGTGGCCAGGGACAGCCGCCCCGTGAAGACCACGGATTCCGAACCGGCCACGGTGACCGCCGCCCCGAGCAGCGGATGCTCGGCCGCACTCAGCCCCACGGCTTCGAGGTCCCCGGCCCCGGCCACGGCCTCCCACCAGTAGCGCCGCCGCTGGAAGGCGTAGGTCGGCAGATCGACGCGGCGGGCACCGGGCAGCAGCGCGGGCCAGTCGAGGCCGGCGCCCGAGGTGTGGAGCACACCGACCGCGGCCATGACCCCGTGGGTCTCGGGCCGGTCCTTGCGCAGCGTGGGAATCAGCGCCCGGTCACCGTCGAGGCACGCCTGCGCCATGGCGGTCAGGGTGCCGTCCGGGCCGATCTCCAGGAACCGGGTGACCCTGTGCTGCTCCAGCCACCGGATGCCGTCGGCGAAACGGACGGCTTCACGGACATGACGCACCCAGTAGTCGGGGGAGGTCAACTGCTGTGGCTTGGCGAGTTCGCCTGTGACGTTCGAGACTACCGGGATGCGCGGTTCCTCGTACGTGACACTTTCGGCGACGGAACGGAAGTCGTCGAGCATCGGCTCCATCAACGGGGAATGGAAAGCATGGCTGACCTGGAGCCGCTTCACCTTCCGACCCTCCGACTCGAAACGACCGGCGACGTCCGCGACCACGGACTCCTCACCAGCTATGACGATCGAGTTCGGACCGTTCACCGCGGCGACGCTCACCTGCTGCTCCAGGCCCTCCAGCAGCGGAAGCACCTCATCCTCAGCGACCTGGAGGGAAACCATGGCCCCGCCGGCCGGGAGAGCCTGCATCAACCGGCCACGGGCAGCCACCAGACGACAGGCATCCTCCAGAGACAAGACACCCGCCACATGAGCGGCCACCAACTCACCGATGGAATGACCCATGAGGTAATCGGGACGAACGCCGAAGGACTCGAAGAGCCGGAACAGCGCCACCTCCACGGCGAACAACGCCGGCTGAGTGAAGCCGGTCTGATTCAGCCGCTCCACATCCGGGCCCTCACCCGAACCGAACACCACACCCCGCAACGGCGACACCAACTCACCATCGAAGTGCGCACACACCGCATCGAACGCCTCCGCGAACACCGGGAAGCCCTCGTACAACTCCCGGCCCATTCCGGCATGTTGGGCGCCCTGGCCGGTGAACAGCATGGCCGTTCCGCCCTCGCCCCGCGCCACTCCGGTGAGGACATGCGCGGAGGTCTCGCCGGTCGCGAGGGCACGCAGACCGCTCAGCAGTTCGTCACGGCCGGTGCCCATGAGCGCGGCGCGGTGCTCGAAGGCGGTGCGGGTCGTGGCCAGGGACAGCGCCACGTCCGGCAGGCCGAGTTCGGGCCGGTCCTCGACATGCGCGAGCAGCCTGCGGGCCTGTGCCCGGAGCGCGTCGCGGGTGGTGCCGCTGAGGACCCAGGGGACGGGTACGGACGGTGTGCTGCCCGGAGGCGGGGTGGTGGCGGAGGGCGCCTGTTCCAGGATGGCGTGCACGTTGGTGCCGCTGATGCCGAAGGAGGACACGCCCGCCCGTCGCGGCCGGTCGGTCCCGGGCCACTCCACGGTGTCCGTGAGCAGCTGTACGTTCCCCTCCGACCAGTCCACGTGGGTCGACGGCCGGTCGATGTGCAAGGTGGGCGGAAGGACGCCGTGCTGGAGTGCCAGCACCATCTTGATCAGGCCCGCCACACCGGCGGCGGCCTGGGTGTGCCCGATGTTGGACTTGACCGAACCCAGCCAGAGCGGGCGGTCGGCCGCCCGTTCCTGCCCGTATGTCGCCAGCAGTGCCTGGGCCTCGATGGGGTCGCCGAGTGCCGTGCCGGTGCCGTGGGCCTCGACGGCGTCGACCTCCGTCACGGACAGGCCGGCGTCGGCCAGGGCCGCGCGGATGACCCGCTGCTGCGAGGGGCCGTTGGGGGCGGTGAGCCCGTTCGAGGCGCCGTCCTGGTTGACCGCGGAGCCGCGGAGCAGCGCCAGCACCGGGTGCCCGTTCCGCTGCGCGTCGGAGAGCCGCTCGACGAGCACGATGCCGACGCCCTCGGAGAAGCCGGTGCCGTCGGTCCGGTCGGCGAACGCCTTGCAGCGGCCGTCGGCGGCCAGGCCCTGCTGGCGGCTGAAGTCCACGAAGAGCCCTGGGGTGGACATGATGGTGACGCCGCCGGCCAGTGCGAGGTCGCACTCCCCCGACCGGAGTGCCCGCGCCGCCAGGTGGAGGGCGACGAGCGAGGCCGAGCAGGCGGTGTCGACGGTGACCGCGGGCCCTTCCAGGCCGAAGGTGTAGGAGAGCCGGCCGGACATCACGCTTGCCGAGTTGCCGGTGCCGAGGTGTGCCTCGGCGTCCGGTGCCGGGGCGAGGGAACGGGAGCTGTAGTCCTGGTAGTTGGTGCCGGCGAAGACGCCGGTACGGCTGCCGCGCAGCGAGACGGGGTCGATCCCGGCCCGTTCGAAGGCCTCCCATGACGTCTCCAGCAGCAGCCGCTGCTGGGGGTCCATCGCCACCGCCTCGCGTGGCGAGATCCCGAAGAAGGCCGCGTCGAAGCCGCTGACATCGTCCAGGAATCCGCCGGCGCATGTGGAGCTGCGGCCGGGTACACCCGGCTCCGGGTCGTACAGCGCATCCGCGTCCCAGCCACGGTCGGCCGGCCACTCACCGATCGCGTCCACGCCGCCCGCGACGAGCCGCCAGAACTCCTCTGGCGAACCCACGCCACCGGGGAAACGGCAGCTCATCGCCACGATGGCGATGGGGTCGTCCTCGTGGTCCGCCGGTCCGGCGGGCGTCGGCGCGGCCGGAGCCGGTGTCTCGTCGAGGTCCAGCTCGGTGCGCAACCTGGCGGCCAGCGCCGCCGGGGTCGGGTGGTCGAAGATGAGCGTGGCCGGGAGCCGCTTGCCGATGGCCGTGCTGAGGGCGTTGCGGAGTTCGACCGCCATGAGGGAGTCGAAGCCCAGCTCGCGGAAGGCGCGTTGGGGGGCGACCTCGTCGGGGTCGGTGTGGTTGAGGACGGCGGCGACATGGGCGCGGACGAGTTCCGACAGGGCCTTGCGCTGCTCCGCCGCGTCGAGGGCGGCGAGCTGGCGGGTGAGTGCGGGGCCTTCGGCCGTCTCCTCCGTCGTCACCGGTCCGGCGGTGGCGAGTGCCCGCTGAGCGTCGGGAAGGTCGGCGATCAGGGGCCGGGGGCGGGCCGTGGTGAAGGCACGCGCGAAGGTGTCCCAGTCGATGTCGGTGACGGCCAGTGCGGTGTCGTCGTGGTCGAGGGCGCGTTGCAGCGCGGCGACGGCCGACGACGGGTCCATGGGGCGTACGCCGTGCCGGCGCAGTCGCTCGCCCACGGCGCCCTCGGCCATTCCGCCTTCCGCCCAGGGCCCCCAGGCGAGGGAGGTGGCCCGGTGCCCGGCGGCCCTGCGCTGCTGGGCGAGTGCGTCGAGGTAGGCGTTGCCGGGGGCGTAGTTGGCGTGGCCCGGTGCTCCGATGGTGCCGGCGGTGGAGGAGAACAGCACGAAGGCCGACAGGTCATGCCGTCGGGTCAGTACGTCGAGGTTGCGTGCGCCGCCGGCCTTCACCCGGAGCGCGCCGGCCAGTTGGGCGGGGGTCAGGGAGTTGATGGTCCCGTCGTCGAGTACGGCGGCAGCGTGCAGGACGGCGGTGAGCGGCCGGTCGGCGGGGATCGCGTCGAGGAGGGCGGCGAGCGCGTCCCGGTCGGCGATGTCGCAGGCGGCGAACTCGGCCTGGGTGCCGAACTCCGCGAGTTCGGCGGCGAGTTCGGCGGCTCCCGGGCTGTCGGCACCACTGCGGCTGACGAGCAGCAGATGCGGCGCGCCGTCGCGGGCGAGCCAGCGGGCCACCTGCCGCCCCAGGGCACCGGTTCCGCCGGTGACCAGGACGGTGCCCCGCGGGGTCCATCGCCGAGTGGCGTCCAGCTCGCCGGTGGCGGCGCGGACCAGCCGCCGGGCGAGGACACCGTGCGGCCGGATCGCGAGCTGGTCCTCGTCGCCGATTCCGGCGAGCGCCCGGACCACGGCGCCGGCCGCTGCCGGGTCCAGGGCCTCGGGCAGATCGAGGAGTCCGCCCCAGCGTTCCGGCGTCTCCAGGGCGACCACGCGGCCGAAGCCCCACACCAGGGACTGGCGCGGTGCGGTGACGCCCCGCAGTGGGTCGGTGGCCACGGCGCCCCGGGTGGTGAACCACAGTGGGGCCTCGACGCCGAGGTCGTCGAGTGCCTGGACGAGGGCGACGGTGGCGGCGAAGCCCCGGGGCAGGCCGGGGTGGGCGGGGTGGTCGTCCTCGTCCAGGGCCAGCAGGGAGACGATGCCTGTGACCGGGGGCAGTGGTGTGTCCGGGGACGCCGTGCCGCGCAGCGCCGCCTCGATCGTTCCGGCGAGTGCGGCCCGGTCCCCTTCCGGGTCCACCGGCACGATGACGGGGTGCGCTCCGGCCGCCGCGACCGCCTCGGTCAGGGCGCCGGCCAGGTCATCGTCGCCGCCGGTGGTGAGTACCAGCCAGGTGCCGTGGAGGGTGGCGGGCGCGGCGCCGGCGGGGACGGGCTTCCAGGTGATGCGGTAGCGCCAGGCGTCGGCCTGTGCCGCCTCGCGGTGGCGCCGGCGGTAGTCGGACAGCGCGGGCAGCAGCCCGTCGAGGGTGGCCGGGTCCACGTCCAGCGCCGCACCGAGCGTGTCGGCGTCGCCGCTCGCGACGGCCTCCCAGAAGCCGGAGTCGGTCGCTTCGCCGGAGCCGCCGGGCAGTTCGGGGGCGGGTGGCCGGGGCCAGTAGCGGGTGCGCTGGAAGGGATAGGTCGGCAGGGCGATCCGCCGGGCGCCGCCGCCCTCCCCGGTGGGGTCGAGGACGGTGCGCCAGGTGACGGGCCCGCCGACGACGGAGAGCTCGGCGAGTGAGGTGAGAAAGCGCCGGCGGCCGCCCTCGCCCCTGCGCAGGGTGCCGACGACGGCGGCGTCCGCGAGGTCGAGCGCGTCGAGCGTCTCCCGTACGGCGGTCGTCACCACGGGGTGCGGTGAGATCTCGACGTAGGCGCGGTAGTCCTGTTCGGCCAGGGAACGGACGGCGTGCTCGAAGCGGACGGTGCGGCGCAGGTTGCGGTACCAGTACTCGGCGTCGAGCCGGCCGGTGTCGATCCAGTCGCCGGTCACCGTGGAGAAGAACGGGGTGGCGCCGCCGCGCGGGCGGACCGGTGCCAGGTCGGCGAGCAGTTGCTCGCGGATCTCCTCGACCTGCGCGGAGTGGGACGCGTAGTCGACGGGTATCCGGCGGACCTGGGCGCCGTCGGCCTCCAGCGCGGCGAACAGCTCGTCGAGGGCGTCCGCTTCGCCGGAGACGACGACGGAGCGGGGGCCGTTGACGGCGGCGACGGAGAGGGCGTCGCCCCAGGGGGCGAGGCGTTCCTCCACCTCGGGCAGCGGCAGCAGGACGGACATCATGCCGCCGTGTCCGGCGAGCGCGGTCAGTGCCCGGCTGCGCAGGACGACGACCCGGGCGGCGTCGTCCAGACTCAGCGCCCCGGCGACACAGGCCGCGGCGATCTCGCCCTGGCTGTGCCCCACGACGGCGTCGGGCTCCACCCCCCGGGCGCGCCAGAGGCCCGCGAGCGCGACCATCACGGCGAACAGGGCGGGCTGGACGACATCCACGCGGTCCAGGGACGGCGCCCCCTCAGCGCCGCGCAGCACCTCGTCGAGGGACCAGCCGACGTACCGTTCCACGGCCTCGGCGCACTCGGCGAAGCAGGCCCGGAACTCCGCGTCGGTGTCGAGGAGTTCGGTGGCCATCCCCGCCCACTGGGAGCCCTGGCCGGGGAAGACGAAGGCGGTACGGCCGTCCGCGCCGCTCGTGCCGCGCACCACCCCGGGGGCCGGGGCGTCGCGGGCGAGGAGGTCCAGGCCGCGCAGCAGCTCCTCGTGGCCGTCGGCGATCACGGCGGCCCGGTGCTCGAACTCCGTGCGCGTGGTAGCCAACGACCAGGCGAGGTCGCGCAGCGGCGGCGCCGGCTGCCCGGACAGCCGCTCGCGCAGCCGGGCGCTGAGCGTGCGCAGCGAGTCCGCGGTCCGCGCGGAGACGGGGAAGACGAGCGGCCTGGAGGCGGCGTCCGCCTCGGGGGCACTGCCTCCCGTCCCGGGGGCGGGGTCCTGGGCCGGGGCCTGTTCGAGAATGACATGGGCGTTGGTGCCGCTGACGCCGAAGGAGGAGACCGCGGCCCGGCGGGGCCGCCCGTGGTCGGGCCATGGTGTGGCATCGGCGAGCAGTGAGACGCTCCCCGCCGACCAGTCGACGTGCGAGGAGGGCCGGTCGAGGTGCAGGGTCCTGGGCATCAGCCCTTCGTGGAGGGCGAGCACGGCCTTGATGACGCCGGCCGCTCCGGCGGCTGCCTGGGTGTGCCCGATGTTCGACTTCACGGAGCCGAGCCACAGCGGCTGCTCCGCGTCCCTGTCCTGCCCGTACGTCGCCAGGAGCGCCTGGGCCTCGATGGGGTCGCCGAGGGTCGTGCCGGTGCCGTGCGCCTCCACCATGTCGATGTCCGCCGTGGCCAGGCCGGCGCCGGACAGTGCCTGCCAGATGACGCGTTGCTGGGAAGGGCCGTTGGGGGCGGTCAGGCCGTTCGAGGCGCCGTCCTGGTTGACGGCGGAGCCGCGCAGCACGGCCAGTACGGGGTGTCCGTGCCGCCGGGCGTCGGAGAGCCGCTCGACCAGAAGCATTCCGGCTCCCTCGCCCCAGGCGGTGCCGTCGGCCGCGTCCGCGAACGCCTTGCACCGTCCGTCGGCGGCCAGTCCGCGCTGCCGGCTGAACTCCAGGAACAGGCCGGGCGTGGACATCACGGTGACGCCGCCGGCCAGCGCGAGGTCGCACTCCCCCGCGCGGAGCGCCTGCGCCGCCAGGTGGAGGGCGACGAGCGAGGCCGAGCAGGCGGTGTCGACGGTGACCGCGGGCCCCTCCAGACCCAGCGCGTAGGAGACCCGGCCGGACACCACGCTGGCGGCGTTGCCGGTGCCGATATGGCCTTCCAGCCCTTCCGGGGCACCGAGCAGCAGCGGGGTGTAGTCCTGCCCGTTGGTGCCGGCGAAAACTCCGGTACGGCTGCCGCGCAGCGACACCGGGTCGATCCCGGCCCGTTCGAAGGCCTCCCACGACGTCTCCAGCAGCAGCCGCTGCTGGGGGTCCATGGCGAGTGCCTCGCGTGGCGAGATACCGAAGAAGCCCGCGTCGAAGCCGCTGACATCGTCCAGGAAGCCACCGGCGCGCGTGTAGCTGCGGCCGGGCACCCCCGGCTCCGGGTCGTAGAGCGCCGCCACGTCCCAGCCGCGGTCCGCCGGCCACTCACCGATCGCGTCCACGCCGCCCGCGACGAGCCGCCAGAACTCCTCCGGCGACCCCACCCCACCCGGGAAACGGCAGCTCATCGCCACGATCGCCACCGGTTCCTGACGTCCGGCCTCGACGTCCTGGAGGCGCCGGCGGGTCTGGTGGAGGTCGCTGGTGACCTTCTTGAGGTACTCGAGGAGCTTCTGTTCGTTCATGCGCCCTCATCCACGTGGCGGTTCCGGGGTTCGTGCGGTCGGCGTGTCATGACATGCCGAGGTCGTTGTCGATGAAGTCGAAGATCTCGTCCACGGTGGCGGAGTTGATCCGGTCGCTCACCCCGGCGCCGGTGTCCGCCGCCGGTTCGGTGGCCTCCCGTTCGCTCCACTTCGCGAGCAGCGTCTGGAGCCGGGAGGCGATCCTGGCCCGCTGTGGGTCGTCCTGCGCCACCTCGGCGAGCGCGTCCTCCAGCCGGTCCAGCTCGGCGAGCGCGGGCAGCGCCCCGGCCGTGTCGCCCGCCGCGACCTGCGTGCGCAGATGGCGGGCGAGGGCCGCGGCGGTCGGGTGGTCGAACAGCAGCGTGGCGGGCAGCTGGGTGCCGGTGGCGAGACCGAGCCGGTTGCGCAGCTCGACGGCCATGAGCGAGTCGAAGCCCAGCTCACTGAACGCCCGCTTCGGGTCGATCGCGTCCACGGAGTCATGCCCGAGGACGCCGGCGACATGGGTGCGGACGAGGGTGGCCAGGACGCGTTCCTGGTCCGGCTCGCTCCGCCCGGCCAGCTGGGCGCGCAGCGCCCGGAGACCGCCCTGCCCGTCGCCCTCCGCTGACCGGCTTTCCGGGGCCGCCTGCCGGGCCTCCGGCAGGTCGGAGAGCAGCGCGCTGGGCCGCACCGAGGTGAAGCCGGGTACGAAGCGCGCCCAGTCCACATCGGCCACGGTCAGCGTGGTGTCGCCACGGGTGAGTGCCCGCTCCAGCGCGTCGACCGCGAGCCGCGGGTCGAGCGGGCTCATACCGCCCCGGGTGAGGCGCTCGGCCCGTTGCTCGTCACCCGCGGTTCCGGCCGCCATGCCGGCGCCGTCCCACGGCCCCCAGGCGAGGGAGGCGACCGGCAGGCCGAGGGCGTGCCGGTGCTCGGCGAGGGCGTCCAAGTAGGCGTTGGCGGCGGCGTAGTTGGCCTGGCCGGTCGCCCCCGCCGTGCCGGCGAAGGACGAGAACAGCACCAATGGCGTCCGGTCGTCGGCCAGTTCGTGCAGGTGTATCGCGGCCGCCATCTTGGACCGCAGTACGGCGTCCAGGCGCGTTCCGTCGAGCCCGGCGATCAGCCCGTCGTCGAGCACGCCCGCGGCGTGGAAGACGGCGTCGACGGGATGCGCGGCCAGCAGCCGCGCCAGCGCCTCACGGTCGGCGGCGTCGCAGGCGGCGAGCGTCACCCGGGTTCCCCGTGCGGTGAGTTCGGCGCGCAATTCGGCCGCGCCCGGTGCCTGCGGGCCGCGTCGGCCCGCCAGGATCAGGTGCTCGGCTCCCCGGTCGGCCAGCCGGCGGGCGACATGTGCGCCGAGCGCGCCGGTGCCGCCGGTGATCAGTACGGTGCCGGTGCACGCCCACGGCTCGTCGGTGCCGGCCGCGGCGTCCCTGGCCTGGGCCCGGACCAGCCGCCGGACGAACACACCGGAACCGCGTACGGCGACCTGGTCCTCGCCCGGACCGGCTTCCAGTACCGCGCAGAGCCGCTCCACGGCCCGCTCGTCGGGCTCCGCCGGCAGATCGACCAGGCCGCCCCAGCTCTGCGGCTGCTCCAGGGCGGCGACCCGCCCGAAGCCCCAGACCGCGGCCTGTACCGGGGACGGCACCGCCTCACGGTCGCGTACCGCGACGGCGCCGGTGGTGGCGCACCACAGGGGCGCGCCGGTGCCCAGGTCGTCGAGCGCCTGGACGAGGGCCATGGTGGCGGCGAGTCCGCCGGGCGTGGCGGACTGGTCCCGGTGCGGTTCCTCGTCGGTGCCCAGCAGGGACAGCGCCCCGTCCACGGGGCCCGACTCGCCCAGCAGTGTGCCCAGTTGGCCGGCGAGCGTCTTGCGGTCGGCGCGGCCGCAGTCGACCTCGACCGGGACGACCGCGGAGGCCCCATGGGCGGTGAGCCCGGCCGCGAGCGCCGTCTCCCAGGCGCGGTCGCCACAGCCCGCGGGGAAGGCGAGCAGCCAGGTGCCGGACAGTACGGGAGTCGGGGCGTCGGGGGCCGACCGCCAGGTGACCCGGTACTCCCAGCCGTCGGCGACGGTGCGTTCGCGCTGCCCGTTGCGCCACGAGGCCAGCGCGGGCAGTACGTCGCTCAGCGGGGCGTCGCCGGCCAGGTGGAGACGCTCGGCCAGTTCGCCCGGGTCGGCGTGTTCCACCGCGGCCCAGAACTGGTCGTCCACTGTCTGCGCCGGGTCCGTCGCGGTCTGCGGAGCGGCCGGCTCCAGCCAGTACCGGCGGCGCTGGAAGGCGTAGGTCGGCAGCTCGACCGGGCGCGCCCCGTCGCCGTACAGCGCGGCGGGCGCCGTCCCGAGCCCGCGCGCGTGCAGTGTTGCCGCCGCCCGCAGGGCGCTGTGTGCCTCGGGCCGTTCGCGCCGCAGGACGGGGAGTGCGGCGGTGTCCTCACCGGGCTCGCGCAGGTTGTCCCAGGCCATGGCCGCCAGGGCGCCGTCGGGCCCCAGCTCCAGATACGTCCGTACTCCCCCGGCCTCCAGACCGCGGATGCCGTCGCCGAAGCGGACGGCCTCCCGCACATGCCGCACCCAGTAGTCGGGCGAGGTCAGGTCGGCGTCGGCCGCCGGTTCCCCGGTGAGGTTGGAGACGACGGGCAGCCGCGGCGGTGCGTAGCGCACGCTCCGCGCGATCTCGCCGAACTCCTCCAGCATCGCTTCCATCAAGGGAGAGTGAAACGCATGGCTGACCCGCAAACGCCTAGTCTTTCGTCCCCGCGCGGCCAGCTCTCCGGCGATCTCGGTGACCGCGTCCTCGGCACCGGAGACGACGACGGCCGACGGCCCGTTCACCGCGGCGATCCCCGCCCGGTCCGCCCGGCCCGCCAGCAGGGGCAGCACCTCCTCTTCGGCGGCCTGTACGGCGATCATGGCGCCGCCTTCCGGCAGTGCCTGCATCAGCCGCCCGCGGGCAGCGATCAGCCGGCACGCGTCCTGGAGGGTCAGCACCCCGGCCACATGCGCGGCGGTCAGCTCTCCGATGGAGTGGCCGATCAGGACATCGGGCCTGATCCCCCACGATCCGACGAGCGCGTGAAGTGCCGTTCCCACGGCGAACAGTGCGGGCTGGGTGTAGGCGGTGCGGTCGAGCAGCGCGGCCTCGGGCGTGCCCTCGTCCGCGAAGACGAGGTCGCGCAGCGGCCGTTCGAGGTGGCGGTCGAACTCCGCGCAGACCTCGTCGAACGCCGTCGCATAGGCGGGGAACCGCTCATGGAGTTCGCGTCCCATGGCGGCGCGCTGGGAGCCCTGGCCGCTGAACAGGAAGGCGAGTTTTCCGCCGGAGTCCGCCCGCCCGCGCACCAGCTCCGCCGCATCCTCCCCTCGGGCGAGCGCGGCGAGTCCCTTCAGGAACGCGTCCCGGTCCTCGGCGACCAGCGCCGCCCGGTGGTCGAAGGCGGCCCGGGTGGTGGCCAGCGCGTAGCCGACATCGTGGACCGGCAGGTCCGGGCGGTCGGTGAGGTGGGCCCGCAGCCGCTTCGCCTGGTCGCGGAGTGCCGCGGCGGACCGGGCGGACAGCGGCCAGACGACAGGCCCCGGCTGACCGCCGGGCCCGTCCTGTCCGGCGCGGGCGGTGTCGGCCCGACCGCTGTCGGGAGTCGTGCCCTCGACGGGTCCGCCGTCGGCCGCCCCGGCCTGTTCGAGCACCACATGCGCGTTGGTGCCGCTGATCCCGAACGAGGACACGGCGGCCCGGCGCGGCAGTTCGCGCTGCGGCCACTCCACGGGCCGGGTCAGCAGCCGCACCTCACCGGCCGACCAGTCGACATGGGAGGAGGGTTCGGTGACGTGCAGCGTGCGGGGCAGTACGCCCTTCTGGAGCGCCAGCACCATCTTGATCACACCCGCCACACCCGCGGCCGCCTGGGTGTGCCCGATGTTCGACTTCACCGAACCCAGCCACAGCGGCCGGTCCGGCGCGCGGTCCTGGCCGTAGGTGGCGATCAGCGCCTGCGCCTCGATCGGATCGCCCAACGACGTCCCGGTGCCGTGTGCCTCGACCGCGTCCACCTCATGGGCGTCGAGTCCGGCGTTGGCGAGTGCCGCCCGGATGACCCGCTGTTGGGAGGGCCCGTTGGGGGCGGTCAGGCCGTTGGACGCCCCGTCCTGGTTGACCGCGGACCCGCGGAGCACGGCGAGCACCGGATGCCCGTTACGCCGCGCGTCGGACAGCCGCTCGACGAGGACGATGCCCGCGCCCTCGCCCCAGCCGGTGCCGTCCGCGTCGTCGGCGAACGCCTTGCACCGCCCGTCGCCCGCCAGTCCCCCTTGCCGCCCGAACTCCACGAAGGCGCCGGGGGTGGCCATCACGGTCACCCCGCCCGCGAAGGCGAGGTCGCACTCCCCGAGCCGCAGTGCCTGTGCGGCCAGATGAAGCGCCACCAGCGACGACGAGCACGCCGTGTCGACGGTGACGGCGGGACCTTCGAGGCCGAAGGCGTAGGAGACCCGGCCGGACGTCACACTGGTGGCGTGGCCGGTGAGCAGTTGGCCTTCGCTGCCCTCAGGCAGGGTGTGGGCGGCCGAGCCGTAGCCCTGGTAGTTCGTGCCCGCGAACACCCCGGTGCGGCTGCCGCGCAGCGCCGCCGGGTCGATGCCGGCCCGCTCCAGCGCCTCCCAGGAGGTTTCCAGCAGCAGCCGCTGCTGCGGGTCCATGGTGACGGCCTCACGCGGCGAGATGCCGAAGAAGTCCGCGTCGAAGTCACCGCTGTCGTGGAGGAAACCGCCTTCGACCCGGCCGGTGTCGCCGTCGGTGTGCCAACCGCGGTCGGCCGGCAGGGGCGACAGCGCGTCCACACCGTCGGCCAGCAGTCGCCAGAACTCCTCCGGGCTGCCCGCCCCTCCTGGGAACCGGCAGCTCATGGCGACGATGGCGAGCTGATCCTCGCCGGTCGCCTGCTGCCCGGCCGCGACGGCCGGTGTGGCGGCCGCCTCGTCGTCCCCGAACAGTTCGGTGCACACATGGCGGGCCAGCGCCACCGGCGACGGGTAGTCGAAGACGAGCGTCGCCGGCAGCCGCAGACCGGTCGCGGCGCCCAGCCGGTTGCGCAGCTCGACGGCGGTGAGCGAGTCGACGCCCAGGCCACGGAAGTCCCGGGCCGGTTCGACGGCTTCGGGGCCGGCGTGCCCGAGCACGAGCGCCGCCTGCGCCCGGACGAGTTCCAGCACCGCGGGTTCCCGCTCGGCGGCCGGCAGCGCGGTCAGCCCGGTCCGCAGGCCCTCCGCCGCGTCACCGGGGGCCGCCGACGCGGCCGAGCGCCGGGCGGACCCGGTCACCAGACCGCGCAGGAGCGCCGGCGGCGCGGAGTGCGGTGCCCGCAGCGCCGCGTGGTCGAGCCGCACGGGCGCGTACACCGGTTCAGCAGTGCGGAACGCCGCGTCGAACGCCGCCATGCCCTGCTCGACCGTGAACGGCACCATGCCACCACGCGCCATGCGCTGCAGATCGGCATCCGCCAGTTCGTCGGTCATCCCCGCGCCGGGAGCCCACGGCCCCCAGGCAAGTGAGGTGGCGGGCAGTCCGGCAGCGTGCCTGGCCTGGGCGAACGCGTCCAGGAAGGCGTTCGCCGCCGCGTAGTTGCCCTGCCCCGAGCCGCCGAACATACCGGCGACGGAGGAGAAGACGACGAACGCGGCCAGGTCCTCGTCCCGGGTCAGCTCGTGCAGTGCGCTCACCGCGTCCGCCTTCGGCGCGAGCACGGTGTCCAGCCTCTGCGGTGTCAGCGACGACAGGACGCCGTCGTCGAGCACTCCGGCCGTGTGCACGACCGCGGTGAGCGGGTGCTGCGGCGGTACGGAGCCGAGCAGCCCGCGCAGCGCCTCGCGGTCCGCCGTGTCGCAGGCGGTGACGGTGACCTCGGCGCCGAGGGCGGTGAGTTCGTCGCGCAGTGCCTCGGCCCCCGGGGCCTGCGGCCCCCGGCGACTGGACAGCACCAGATGACGGACCCCGTGCTCGGTCACCAGGTGCCGGGCCACCACCGAGCCCAGACCACCCGTGCCGCCCGTGACCAGGACCGTTCCCTCCGCATCGAGAGGTACCGGCATCGTCAGCACGACCTTGCCGACGTGCCGGGCCTGGCTGAGGTGGCGGAAGGCCTCGGGGGCCTTCCGTACGTCCCACGCGGTGAGCGGCAGGGGCCGCAGCACACCCTGCTCGAAGAGGCCGACGAGGGCCGTCAGCATCTCCCCGATCCGCTCCGGACCGGCGTCGAACAGGTCGAACGCCTGGTAGCGCACGCCCTCGTGCGCGGCCGCGACCTCCTGCGCGTCACGCACATCGGTCTTGCCCATCTCCAGGAACCGCCCACCCCGCGGCAGCAACCGCAACGAGGCGTCCACGAACTCCCGCGCCAGGGAGTCCAGCACCACATCCACACCACGGCCGGCGGTCGCCGCCAGGAACGACCGCTCGAAGTCCAGGTCACGGGACGAAGCGATATGCCCCTCGTCCAGACCCGAGCCGCGCAGCGTCTCCCACTTCCCCGGACTCGCGGTACCGAACACCTCCGCACCCAGATGCCGCGCCAACTGCACCGCGGCCATACCGACACCACCCGCGGCGGCATGCACCAACACCGACTCGCCCGCCTGGAGTTCGCCCAGGTCCACCAGCGCGTAGTACGCCGTCAGGAAGACCACCGGAACCGACGCCGCCTGCGCGAACGACCAGCCCTCGGGGACGCGGGCGAGGGTGCGCGCATCGGCCACCGCGAGCGGGCCGAAGGACTGGGTGAACAGCCCCATGACCCGGTCCCCCGGGGCGGTCCCGGTCACTCCCGGACCGACCTCGGTGACCACTCCGGCGCCCTCGATCCCCAGCGCCACGGCCTCACCCGGGTACATGCCGAGTGCGTTCAGCACATCTCGGAAGTTCAGACCGGCGGCACGCACCGCGATCCGCACCTGTCCGGCGCCCAACTCGGCCTGCGCCGTGGGTGATTCGGCGAGGTGGAGGTTCGCCAGGGTGCCCTTCTCCGCGATGTCCAGGCGCCATGCCCCGCTCTCCCCGGGCACCGGCAGCACATCCGGCCGTACGTGCCTGCCGAGCCTCGGGACGTACACCTGGCCGGCGCGTACCGCCAGTTCCGGCTCGTCGCAGGCGAGGGCGGCGGGGAGCACGGCGAGGGACTCGCTCGCGCCGTCCAGATCGACCAGCGTGAACCGGTCCGGGTGTTCCGAACGCGCCGACCGGACGAGCCCCCACACGGCGGCCAGCGCCGGGTCCGGCCGCCGTTCGTCCACGGTGACCGCGCCCTGGGTGACGATGACCAGCCGGGCCGCGGCGAACCGCTCCTCGGCCAGCCATGCGTGCAGCAGCGCGAGCGCCCGATGCGTCGCGGCGTGCGCGGCGGCGGCCGGGTCGCCCTCGGGAGCGTCCAGCCGGAGCAGGACGTGGGAGGGCACCTCGTCCTGGGGGAACGCATCGAGGTCCGGGTACACGGACGCGACGATCGCGGAGAGGTCGGGTCGGCTGCTGCCGACGGCTATGTCGACGGCCATGTCGACGGCGGCACCGATGGGGACGGCCGGGTCGGCGGGCTCCGCCAGGGGAGTCCAGTCCATCGTGTGCAGTGCGGTGTCCCGCGCGCCCGCCTTGGCCTGGGCCATCCCGTCGGCCGACACGGGCCGCAGGACCAGGGAGTCGATCGTCGCGACGGGGCCGCCCGAGGCGTCGGCCAGCTCCAGGGCGACCGAGTCGGGACCGTTCACGGTCAGCCGGGCACGCAGCACCGACGCTCCGGAGGCGTGCAGGGTCGCGCCTGACCAGGAGAAGGGCAGCCTGCCTCGGCCGTCGTCCGCCTGGCCGGAGTCCACGAGTCCGAGTGCGTGCAGCACCGAGTCCAGCAGCGCCGGGTGCAGCCCGAAGCCGGCCGCCTCGGGGGCGGCACTCTCCGGAAGCTCGACCGAGGCGAACAGTTCGTCACCACGGCTCCACACCTGACGCAGCCCACGGAAGACCGGCCCATAGCCGAACCCCGCCGCCGTCAGCCCCTCGTACAGCCCGTCGACAGAAACGGGCTCCGCACCGGCGGGCGGCCACGAGGACAGGTCCGCACCGGGCTCCGCGCCGTCCGTGGCGAGTACACCGACGGCGTGGCGTACCCATGGCTGGTCGTCGGCTTGTGCGTCCTGCGGCCGGGAGTAGACGTTCAGCGTCCGGCGCCCGGTCCCGTCCGCGGCCCCGACGGCCACCTGGAGCTGTACGGCGCCCCGCTCCGGCAGGACCAGCGGCGCCTGCAGCGTCAGCTCCTCCACCTGCCCGCAGCCGACCTGGTCCCCGGCACGGACGGCCAGCTCCAGGAAGGCGGTACCGGGGAGCAGGACGGAGCCCGCGACGCGATGCTCGGCGAGCCAGGGCTGCGCGGCGACGGACACCCGCCCCGTGAACACCACGGCGCCGCCCTCGGCCGACCCGTACACGCTGTCCAAGCCGTCCGTACCGCCTGTACCGCCTGTGCCGTCCACACTGCCGGCCAGGGAGACGGCCGCACCCAGCAAGGGGTGCTGCGCGGACACCAGCCCGGCAGAACCGAGGTCCCCGGCCGGCAGTCCCGTGAACCGGGGCCAGTAGCGCTGGTGTTGGAAGGCATAGGTGGGGAGATCGACGGGGGTGAGGGGGGTGGCCGGGGTGAGGGGAGTGGGAGCCGGAGAGGGGAAGAAGGGCTGCCAGTCGATGGTGATGCCGTGGGCGAATGCCCGCCCGGCGGCGGAGAGTACGGCGGATATCTCGCCGCGGTCGTCGCCGCGCAGGGTGGGGATGAGGACATGGCCCGCGTCCGGGTCCGTATCCACGTCACTGTCGAGGCAGCTCTGTGCCATGGCGGTGAGAGTGCCGTCCGGCCCGATCTCCAGGAACCGCGTCACGCCCTGCTGCTCCAGCCACCGGACGCCGTCGGCGAAGCGGACGGCCTCGCGGACGTGCCGTACCCAGTAGTCAGGGGAGGTCAGTTCGTGGGGTGCGGCGAGTTCGCCGGTCAGATTCGACACCACCGGGATACGGGGTTCCTCGTACGACACGCTTTCCGCGACGGCACGGAACTCGTCGAGCATCGGGTCCATCAGCGGGGAGTGGAAGGCGTGACTCACCTGGAGCCGCTTCGCCTTCCGGCCCTCGGACTCGAAACGCCCGGCGATCTCCGTCACCGCGGAGTCCTCGCCGGAGACCACGACCGACCGCGGGCCGTTCACAGCGGCGACACTCACCCGCTGCTCCTGGCCCTCCACCAGCGGCAACACCTCGTCCTCAGTGGCCTGAAGCGCAACCATCGCGCCACCGTCCGGCAGCGCCTGCATCAACCGGCCACGAGCCGCCACCAGCCGGCACGCGTCGTCCAACGACAGCACGCCCGCCACGTGAGCGGCCACCAGCTCGCCGATGGAATGCCCCACCAGGAAATCCGGCCGCACACCGAACGACTCCACCAACCGGAACAGCGCCACCTCCACCGCGAACAACGCCGGCTGAGTGAACTCCGTCCGATGCAACGCCTCGGCCTCGTCGCCGAACACGACATCAAGCAACGGAGTCGCCAACTCGCCGTCGAAGTGCGCGCAGGCGGAGTCAAAAGCATCGGCGAACACCGGGAAGGCGTCATACAGCTCCCGGCCCATCCCCAGCCGCTGCGCACCCTGCCCGGTGAACAGCAGAGCCAGTCGCGCTTCGGGCGCAGCCAGGGCACTCACCACGGAAACCGTTTCGTCCCCTGCGGCCAGCGCCCTGAGTCCGTCAACCAGCGCACTGCGCTCGGTGCCGAGGACGACGGCCCGGTGTTCCCACGCCGAACGTGTCGTGGCCAGGGCGAACCCCAGCTCAGGCGCGCCGAGTTCAGGCCGCGCCTCCACATGCGTCAGCAACCGCTGCGCCTGCGCCCGCAGCCCCTCCCGACTCCGCGCCGACACCACCCACGGCACCACGCCCACACCGCCAACCGGCCGGGCTTCCGCGCTCTCCTCCACCGGAGCCTGTTCGATCACCACATGCGCGTTGGTGCCGCTGACGCCGAACGCCGACACCCCGGCCCGACGCGGCCGCTCCCCTTCCGGCCATCCGACGGCCTCGGTGAGCAGTCGTACGTTGCCGGCCGACCAGTCGACGTGTGACGACGGCTCATCGGCATGCAGGGTCTGCGGCAGGATGCCGTGCTGCAGTGCCAGCACCATCTTGATGACACCCGCCACACCCGCGGCCGCCTGGGTGTGCCCGATGTTCGACTTCACCGACCCGAGCCACAACGGCCGGTCAGCCTCCCGGTCCTGGCCATACGTCGCGAGCAGCGCCTGCGCCTCGATCGGGTCACCGAGCGACGTCCCCGTGCCATGTGCCTCGACCACATCCACGTCGGAGGGCGAGAGTCCCGCACCGGCCAGCGCCTGCCGGATCACCCGCTGCTGCGA